>JBGASI010000066.1:0-12680 GCA_044229815.1 Vicinamibacteria bacterium
GATCGACCCGCTGGCCGCGCAGGCGGGGGCGTACATCATCCTCGGCCGCCTCCACTGCGAGGCCCCGCGAATCCCGCTGCTGACCTCCTGGGTCTCGCGCCCCAAGGGCCTCGCCTACCTGCGGCAGGGGCTCGCCCGTGCCCCCGACAACCAGGCCCTCGTCTACTTCCTCGCCGACGCGCTGCTGACCTGGGAACCGGCGCGGCGCGACGAGGCGCGAACCCTGCTCCAGCGCTGCGCCGGCGCGCTGCCGCGGCCCGCCTTCCTGGTCGAGGACGCTCACTACGCCCAGCAGGCGCGCGAGCGGCTGGCCGCGCTGCGCTGAGAAGGGCGCGGGTTAGCCGCCCGAGTCGGCCGTCTCGGCCTCGGGGCCCGGGGCGGTGTCGTCGTCGAGGTGCTCCAGGTAGCCCTCGGGCAAGGCGACCCGCTGCGTGCCCGCCGTCTTGCCGCGCGGGACGCGCATCGCCTCGGGCGGATAGGGCCGCGTGCGGTCCACCGCGCCGAGCACCTCCCCGAGTTCCGCGAGGCGCAGCACCTGCATCAGGCGCTGGCGCAGCGGGGCCGAGCCCGGGAAGCACTTGGTGTACCAGCTCGAGTGCTTGCGGAAGGCCTTCATCGCGGCGGCCTCGTCGCCGAGCCAGTCGGCCAGCAGCCGGGCGTGCTCGAGCATGACGTCGACGACGGCGCCGAGCGAGGGCGGGTCCTGCGGCTCGCGGCCGTCGAAGACGTGCGCGAGGTCGCGGAAGAGCCAGGGCCGGCCCAGGCAGCCGCGGCCGACGACCACGCCGTCGCAGCCCGTCGAGCGCAACATCCGCAGCGCGTCCTCGGCCTCCCAGACGTCGCCGTTGCCGAGCACCGGGATCCGCGTCACGGCGCGCTTGAGCTCCGCGATCGCTTCCCAGCGCGCCTCGCCGTCGTAGAGCTGCGCCGCGGTCCGCGCGTGCAGCGCCACCGCCGCGCAGCCCTCCTCCTGGCCGATGCGGCCGGCCTCGAGGAAGGTCGACCAGCGCTCGTCGATGCCGATGCGGAACTTGATCGTGACCGGGACGGCGCCGGCCGCCGCGACCGCTGCCCCCACGATCGCGCGCAGCAGGCGCGGCTTGAGCGGGATCGCGGCGCCGCCGCCCTTGCTCGTGACCTTGCGCACCGGGCAGCCGAAGTTCATGTCGACGTGGTCGACCTTCCCCTCGCCGACCAGGATCCGCACGGCCTCGCCGACGTAGCGCGGGTCGACGCCGTAGAGCTGCAGGCTGCGCGTCGCTTCCTCGGCGCCGAAGCTGGCGAGCAGCAGCGTCTTGCGGTTGCCCTCGACGAGCGCGCGCGCCGTGATCATCTCGGAGACGTACAGGCCCGCGCCGTAGCGCCGGCACAGCGTGCGGAACGGCGGGTTCGTGACACCCGCCATCGGTGCGAGCACGACCGGCGGCCAGACGGCGAGCGGGCCGATGCGCACGGCGGGGAACTCACCCGGCCGTGCCGGCGGGACCTCGCGGTTCTGCGCGCTGCGGTAGCGGACGTCCAGGGTCAGCGGCTCTCGTCGACGTGGACGAGGTAGTCCGGGGCCGGGCTCTCGAAGCGCAGGTTCAGCCGGCGGATGTTGTCCTTGCCGACGTAGGCGCCCCGCACCTCGGCCCGCGTCTTGTACGGGCCGCCGACCTCCTCGAGGTGGACGACGTCGCCCGGCGCGAGCGACGTCATCGTCGTCATCACGCGCGCGCCGTTGCGGCCGACGTTCTCGGCGATCGTGCGCTCTTCCTGCAGCATCGTGCCGAGCGTGCCAACCCGGCGCAGCACGAAGTTGACGAAGACGTCGAGGCGGGTGACGCGGCGGCGGTCGACCGGCGTCGGGGCGGGCGTGTAGCCGCGGCCGAGCGCCGGCAGCGCGCCCGTGGGCGCGGCGTCCGGCGCGACCCCGGCCAGCGTCTGCTCCTGCGCCCGCCGCAGCGCCTCGGCCATGGCGGTGGCCGCCGGGAAGCGGTCGGCGCGGTTCTTCGCCAGCGCCTTGCGCAGCACGGGCACCGCCGCGGGCGGGATCCGCGCGGCGATCGGCCCGTCGAACGGCACGGGGTCCTGGATGTGCTTGAACAGCGTCGCGACCGGCGTGTCGCCGCGGAACGGCACGGTGCCCGTGAAGAGCTCGTAGACCAGGATGCCGAGCGCGTAGATGTCCGAGCGATGGTCGATCTTGTCGCCCAGGCACTGCTCGGGGCTCATGTACTCGGGCGTGCCCATGATCTGGCCGGTCGTGGTGAGGCCGCCGCCGGTGTGGTCCGAGCCCTCGATCTTCGCGATCCCGAAGTCCATCAGGCGCACCAGCCCGCGGCCGTCGCGCATCACGTTCGAGGTCTTCAGGTCGCGGTGCACGATGCCGACGTCGTGGATCGCGTGCAGGCCCTCGGCGGTCTGGATCGCGATGTCGTAGGCCTCGTCGGGCGCCAGGAAGCCGCCGCGCTCCCGGGAGAGCTGCTTGATGTCGGTCCCCTCGACGTACTCCATCGAGATGTAGCGAATGCCCTGGTCCTCGTTGTACTCGTGGATCCGGCAGACGTTGCGGTGCGTGACCTTGCGGGCGAGCTTGATCTCGTGGCGGAAGCGCTTGCCCATCTCCGGCGTGTTCGCGAACTCCGCGCGCAGCACCTTGATCGCCACCGTCTCGTCGAGCATCCGGTCCTGGGCCTTGTAGACCATGCCCATCCCGCCCTTGCCGAGCGGGCTGAGGATCTCGTAGCGGCCCGCGATCACCGAGCCCTGGGTCAGCGCGGACAGGGCACGGCCGCAGGTGAAGCAGGCCTCGGCGGAATCTTCGTTCAAAGCCTTGCAGGACGGGCAGATCATGGCGCTGGACGCTGGCGAAACGCCTGATTGTGCACCGGAATGGGCCCGCGGCGCGAACGGCCGGCGCGCCGGGCAGCGGCGCAGGGCGATAAGATGGGCCGGCCGATGACGCTTCGCTCCGTGAACCCGACGACCGGCGAGCTGCTGCGGGAGTACCCGGAGCCGGCGCCCGGCGAGCTGCTCGAGACGCTCGCGGCCTCCGCCCGGGCCTTCGAGGACTGGCGGCGCACCCCGTTCGCTCTGCGCGCCGAGGTGCTGCGCCGTGCCAGCGCCCTGCTCCGCGAGCGGCGCGAGGAGCTGGCGCGGCTGATGGCGCTCGAGATGGGCAAGCCGCTGGCCCAGGGCCGCGCCGAGGTCGACAAGTGCGCGTGGGCCTGCGACCACTACGCCGCGGGCGCCGAGCGCATGCTCGCGCCCGAGCGCGTCGAGACGGAGGCGGCGAAGAGCTACGTCGCCTTCGAGCCGATCGGCCCCGTGCTCGCGGTCATGCCGTGGAACTTCCCGCTCTGGCAGGTGTTCCGCTTCGCCGCGCCGGCGCTGATGGCCGGCAACGTGGGCCTGCTGAAACACGCCTCGAACGTGTGCGGCTGCGCGCTGGCGCTCGAGGAGCTGCTGCACGCGGCGGGCGTGCCACGAGACGCCTTCCGTACCCTGCTGGTGGGAGCGGACCGCGTCGGCGAGCTGATCGCGGCGCCGCAGGTGGCGGCCGTCACGCTGACCGGGAGCACCCCCGCCGGGCGCGCCGTCGCGGCGAGGGCGGGCGAGTGCCTGAAGAAGACGCTGCTCGAGCTGGGCGGCAGCGACGCCTACGTCGTGCTCCACGACGCCGACCTCGAGCTGGCGGCCGAGGCCTGCGCTGCCGCGCGCCTCGTCAACGCGGGCCAGAGCTGCATCGCCGCCAAGCGCTTCGTGGTGGTCGAGCCCGTGCGCCACGTGTTCGAGGAGAGGCTGGTCGAGCGGATGCGGGCGCGGCGCCTGGGCGACCCGCTCGAGGAGGGCGTCGACATCGGACCGCTGGCGCGCCGCGACCTGCGCGACACCGTCCACGATCAGCTGCGCGCGAGCCTGGCGAAGGGGGCGCGCCTGCTGCTCGGAGGCGAGCCGGCGCAGGGCCCGGGGGCGTTCTACCCGCCGAGCGTCCTCGCCGACGTGCGGCCGGGCATGCCGGCCTTCGACGAGGAGCTGTTCGGCCCGGTCGCCGCCGTCGTGCCGGCGAAGAACGAGCAGGACGCGGTCCGGCTGGCGAACCTCTCCGCGTTCGGGCTCGGGGCGGCCGTGTTCACGCGCGACCTCGCCCGCGGCGAACGCCTGGCGCGCCACGAGCTCCTGGCCGGCTCCTGCTTCGTGAACGCGTTCGTGAAGTCGGACCCGCGCCTGCCGTTCGGGGGGATCAAGGGGTCCGGCTACGGCCGCGAGCTGGCGGCCTTCGGGATCCGGGAGTTCGTGAACGTGAAGACGGTCTGGGTCGCGTAGCGGGCGGCGCCGCGGGGCGCGCCAGGATCGCCACCACCTCCACGTGCGGCGTGTGGGGGAACATGTCGACCGGCTGGACCGACACGACCCTGTAGCCGGCGGCCACCGCCGCCGGCAGCTCACGGGCGAGGGCGTCGGCGTTGCAGGAGACGAGCGCCGCGCGCTCCGGCCGCAGCCGCTCGAAGACGCCGCGCACGACCTCGCGCGGGCAGCCCTCGCGCGGCGGGTCGAGCACGACGCAGTCGAAGCGCTCGCGCTCGAGCCGCGGCAGCGCGTCTTCGACCGCGGAGGGCACGAGCTGCACGCGCTCGCGCGGGATCCCGTTCACGCGCAGGTTCAACTCGGCGTCGCGCGTGGACTTGCGGCTCTCCTCGACGGCCACGACCGTGTGCCCGCGCACGGCGAGCGCCACGGCGAACAGACCGCCGCCGCTGTACAGGTCGAGCACGCGGCGCGGCGAGCGCGCGCCCTCCTCGCAGGCGGCGACCACCAGCTCGACCAGCGTCCGCGCCGCCGCGACGTTGGTCTGGAAAAAGGAGGTCGGCGAGACGAGGTACGCGGGGCCGATCGCCTCCTCGCGCACGTGGCCTGTCCCGTCGATTCGCAGCGTCTGCTTGCCCAGCAGGAACGGGCCCGGGCGGTCGTGCAGGTTGAGGGCGAGCCCGTCCGGCCGCTCCCGCCCCGCGAGCAGCGCGCGCAGCGGTGCCTCGAGCGAGGGATCCTGCCGCGTCGTCACCAGCAGCGCCACGGCCTCGCGCTCGTCGCGGGTCGTGCGCACGATCACGTGGCGCGCCAGCCCGGCGAGGCGCTCGCCGGCAGCCGGGACGCGGGCCCGGCGCAGCGCGTCGCGCAGCGCGAAGGCGATCCGGTTGGCCCGCTCGGGATGCACGGGGCACTCCACGACCGGCACCACGTCGTGACTGCCACGCGCGAAGTGGCCGAGCGCGAGCCCGCCGTCCCGGTCGGGCCCGAACACGAACGCCGCCTTCTGGCGAAAGCCCCAGGGCATGCCGTCCTCGCCCACGGGCGCCCCGATCATCGGCCTCACGCGGGGCGCGCGCTCGCCCATCGCGCGCCCCAGCAGGCGCTCGACGTGCCGCGTCTTCCAGCGCAGCTGCTCGGGGTAGGCGACGTGCTGCCAGGCGCAGCCGCCGCAGACGTCCGTGTGGCGGCAGCGCGGGGCGACGCGGGAGGCGGAGGGCTCCAGGACGGCGACGAGCTCGGCGAGCGTCGAGCGGCCGGACTCGCGCAGGGTCCGCACGCGCACGCGCTCGCCGGGGATCCCTCCTGGCACGAGCAGCCGCTCGTCGCCCAGGCGGGCGACCGCGGCCCCGGAGCGGTCGAGCCCGCTCAGCTCGACTTCGCGCTCGCCGCCCAAGCCGCCACGTTCCTCTCGATCTGCCTTGCGTGCCCCTCGAGGTGCGCCGCGTAGATGCGCAGCCAGTCCTCGGCCGTGTAGCGTCCCGACTCCGTGTGGCGGCCCTCCCTGGCCCACTGCGCCTCGCCCAGGCGACGCAGCAGCGGGACGGTGCGCGAGCGGGCGGCCGTCGTGGCCGCGAGCGACTCCTCGAGCGGCTGCGCGTGGTAGTCGAAGAGCCGCGCCCACTCGACCTGGTCGTAGCCGACCACCAGCGGTTCCTTCTCGGCGATCAGGTAGCGGATGCGCAGGGCCGCGTTCGTCTCGGAGTCCGCGCAGTGGACCACCACCTCGTGGACGCTCCACTGATCCGGCCCGGGCCGCCACTGGCGCATCGCCTCGGGCGCCGTCGCGAGCGCCTCGCGGATCCGCTCGGGCCCCCGCGCGTACTGCTCGATGAGCGCCTCGCGCTCGGCAGCGGTCATCGCCATGCCTTCGCCTCCTGCGATCGAGGTCAGTCTGACACACCTGCCCGCTGTCCGCTTCCCCGCCGGACAGCACCTGGGCGCGTCGGCCAGTCACCGGACAGCCCTCCCGAGGCCATCCCCGCAAGTCGTTGATTCTGAATGAGCGTCTCCTGGTATCGGGCTTGCACACGTCGTCGGCGTGTGTGACCGGCTCCTCGTGGTGGACGACGACGACGGCGTGCGCGGGACCTACGAGGCGCATTTCTCGGGCGCGGGCTTCGAGGTCCAGAGCGCGGCGAGCCTGAGCGAGGCCGCCGAGCGCCTGGCGGGCAACCGCTTCCAGGCGGTCATCGCGGACGTCTGCCTGGCGCCGGACGGCTCGGCCGAGGGACTCGCCCTCGCGGCGTACCTGTGCAACCTGCGCCGGCAGCCCCCGGTCGTCGTGCTGACCGCGTACGGCGCGCCCGACCACGCCGAGGCCGCCGCCCGGCTCGGCGTCGACGCCTTCCTGCACAAGCCGGTGAGCCTGGTCTGGCTCGAGGGCCTGCTGCGCGCGCGTATCGAGGAGCGACGCCGCGCCCCCGAGTCGCTGGCCTTCGCCGGCTGATCGCTCCTCCCCGTCCCGACCTGGCCCCGGGGTTGCTGTGGTACCCGGGGACCGCCTGAAAAGGGACCTCAGACGCCCGCGTGCGTGGTCGCAGGGACACACGGGCGTGGCGGTCAGGGGCACGGGGAGGGAAACGATGCACTTCGACGTCAGGCCGGCATCACTGCAGGACGGGGTCGCGGTCCTCTCGCTTCTGGAGGACGTCGGCTACTACCCCGAGCCCATCGGGTTCGCCCAGACCTTCCGACGGACGATCACGGATCCCCATTTTCTCGTGCGCGTGGCCCAGGCTGAAGACGGACGGATTCTCGGGGTGGCGTCGCTCTCGGTACGCCACCAGCTCGGCCTCGGAGGCCTGCTCGCCAGCCTCGACGTGCTCGCGGTCGTGCCGGGCCTGCCAAAGAGCGTCGAGCGGGCGCTGCGCTCGGCCACGGTCGGCCGGGCTCGCGCGATGGGAGCCGTGCGCGTCCTGAGGGAGGCGAACCAGTACACGCCCCCGCCCCGAGCCGCGCAGCTGCGCGCGCGGGCGGCCGCGGCTCCCGCCCTGCCACTGCCACAGACCGCGTAGCGCGGCCACCCGCCCGCTTCCGGCCCGAAGTGCGCCGGAAGTCATGCCGCCGCTCGATCGGACCCATGACCCTCGTGCGACAATGTTCTTAATTCTTGCAGTCTGAGCGGGAGGTCGCGTGGGGCACAGGGTGACGCTGGGGCTGGTCGATGGCGGTAACCCGTTCCAGCAGTTGCTGAAAGCCGACGGCGAGGCGGCGGCTCGCCGCCTCGGCCTCGAGCTCGAAACCCTGTTCACGGGCGACAACTTCACGGAAAACCTCGCGGGTCTGCGAAGGCTGCTCGCCGGGCCCACGCCGCCCGACGCGATCGTCGTCATGGCCGTGCGCGACCAGGGGCTCGGTCGGGTCGTGCGCGAGGCCGCGGCGGCCGGCAGGCACTGGCTGTTCCTGAACTCGGTCGAGGACGACCTCGACGCGCTGCGGCGCGAGTTCCCGGCGGTGGCGATCGCGACGGTCTGCCCGGACGAGGTGGAGACGGGGCGGGTGCAGGGGCGACAGGTTCGCGCCCTCGTGCCGCCGGGCCGGCGCGTGCTGTGCGTGCAGGGCAGCCCCCGCAGCCTCGCCTCGCGCCAGCGGACGGCGGGCCTGCAGGAGGTCATGGCCGGCAGCGGCATCGACGTGACGCTCGCCGGCGGCGAGTGGAGCGCCGAGCACGCGGCGCGCACCGTGCGCGAGTGGCTGCGTTTCGCGGTGGCGGGCCGCCGGCCGTTCGACCTCGTGGCGTGCCAGAACGACCAGATGGCCGCCGGCGCGCTCGAGGCGCTGGCCGCCGCGGCCGCCGAGCCGGGGCGGGCCGACCTGGGCCGGATCCCCGTGGTCGGCTGCGACGGGGCGCCGGACGTGGGTCAGGCGATGGTGCGCGACGGCCGGCTGGCTGCCACGGTGGTCCTGCCCCGGGTCGCCGGGCCTGCCATCGAGGTCGTCGGCCGGCTGCTCACGCGAGGCGAGCGGCCGCCCGCGGTCGTCAGCCACGCCGCGACTTCCTTCCCCCCGCTCCCGCAGCTGCGGCCGATCGCCTGAGCCGAGGCCCGGGGCGGGCCGGCTAGAATCCTCGAGTGCCCGCCCACGAGAGCTTCGACCTCGCCGGGCCCGCCGGCCGGCTCGAGTCGATCCTGATGAGCCCGGAGCGGGAACCCGTCGCCGCCGCGGTCGTCTGCCACGCGCACCCGCTCCACGGCGGGGTGATGCACTTCAAGCCCGTGTTCCGGGCCGCGAAGGCGCTGCAGGCGCAGGGCGTGGTGGCGCTGCGCTTCAACTTCCGCGGGGTGGGCCGCAGCGAGGGCTCGCACGACCACGGGCGGGGCGAGCAGGAGGACGCGCGGGCGGCGCTCGGCGAGCTCGAGCGGCGCCACCCGGGCCTGCCGCTCCTGCTCGGCGGCTTCTCCTTCGGCTCGACGGTGGCGCTGCGCGTCGCGGCGCGCGACGCGCGGGTGCGCGCGGTGTTCGCCCTCGGCTACCCGTTCGGACGCCCGGACGGCGGCGCGCCGCTCGAGGCCGTGCGGCAGCCGCGCCTGTTCGTGCAGGGCGAGCACGACGAGTTCGGTTCGGGTCAGGCGTTGCGGGCGCTGGTCGAGCCGCTGCCGCCGCCGCGCGAGCTGGTGGTGGTGCCGGGCGCCGACCACTACTTCACGGGCCTGCTCGAGCCGCTGCAGCAGGCGCTCGAGGCCTGGGCCTCGCGGCGGCCGTGGCGGGCGGCGTGAGGGCGGTCGACGACGTCGCCCGGCTCGAGTCGCGGATCCGCTGGGCGGAGTCCGCGCTCGTGCTGCTCTCGATCGCGCTGATCGCCGCCGGCGACGCCTACGTCGGCCGCACGTTCTCGCTCGGCTACCTGTACCTGGTGCCGATCAGCTACAGCGCGCTCACCCACCGCTGGTGGGTCACCGCCCTGCTCGTGGCGCTGTGCGTCGGGCTGCGCCAGGCGCTGAGCCCGCTGGCGCTGTCGAGCTGGGCCCTGGTCGTGCGCGACTGGCTGCTCGTCGGCGTCTTCGTGTTCGTGGCCGCGACGCTGCACCGCCTGGGCGAGGCGCGCTCGGCCTTCTTCCGGGAGGCCCGCCGGCAGCGCGACGAGCTGGTGCGCGAGATCGAGATGGCCGCCGCGGTGCAACGCCACCTGCTGGACCGCCGCGTCCCGCCAGCCGGCCAGCTCGACGTCTCGGCCCGCACCCACCCCGCGAAGGTGGTGGGCGGCGACTACTACGACTTCATCACGCTCGACGGCCCGCGCTTCGCGGTGGTCGTGGCCGACGTCGCCGGCAAGGGCCTGCCGGCCGCGCTGCTGATGCCGGCCGTGCAGATCGCGACGCGCACGCTGGCGGCGCGCGAGACGCGGATCGAGGCGATCCTGCAGGAGCTGAACCGGATCCTGTACGAGGCGCTGCCGCCGGCCTCCTACGCGACGCTCTGTCTCGCCATCTTCGACGCGGCCGCGCGGCGCCTCGTCTACGCGAGCGCCGGGCACCCGCCGATCCTGCTCCTGCGCCGTGAGGGCGAGCCGCGCTGGCTGGAGCGCGGCGGCGCGGCGGTCGGGCTGATCCCCGGGGTCGAGTACGAGACGGGAGAGCTCGCCCTCGAGCCAGGGGACCGGCTGCTGTTCTACACGGACGGGATCACCGAGGCCGAGGACCCGGGCGGGACCGACTTCGGCACGGACCGCCTGCTGGCGACCGCTCGCGCGGCCGGCGAGGGCGCCGAGGCGCTCGTCGGCGCCGTGCACGCCGCGGTCGAGGCGTTCCGCGGCGGCGGCCCGCGGGGCGACGACGCGACCGTGATCGCGGTGCAGGTGCCGGACACGCCGGCCGCGGCGAGCCGCTGACTAGCGCAGCCCGAGCGTGCTGGCCGGCTCCTCGGCCGCGGCCTCGCCCTCGGCGGCGGCGCCGCCGCGCGAAAGAAGGCGCACCGCGATCCACGCGAACAGCGCGGCCAGCGCGTGCGGCAGCAGCTCCATGCGGCCGCCCAGCCAGTAGGGCAGCGCGAGCGCGTAGGCGGCGAGCAGGGGCGCGCTCCAGCGCCAGAACACGGTGCGCTCCTCCCAGGCGAACGCCGCGGCGTAGAGCGGCAGCACGACGTGCGGCCCGAGCGGCGACGGCGAGAGGTAGAGCGCCCCGAGCTCGAGCAGCGTCGCCGCGACGAGGCCCTGCAGGAACGCGAGGCCGACGCGGGTCCGCTCGTAGAGATAGGGGAAGGCCGACCCGGCGACGACCGCGAGCAGCGCGGCCGACCCGGTGATCGCGGGCAGGCCCAGCCGCGGCAGCACCCAGCCCAGGTACAGCATGACGAAGGCGGGCGCCGAGGCGTTGCGCACCCACTTGCCGAGCCGCCGCTGGGGCAGCAGCAGCAGGTCGAGCAGCAGGTAGCCGATGTAGGCATAGCAGGGCCAGACGACCCCGAACGCGCGCGTCTTCCAGAAGACGAACAGCGCGAGGCCGAGCGCCGGCCCGGCCTCGAACAGCCTCGGCCAGGGCGCCGGCGAGCGCCAGAGGGCCGCGATCTTCGCGTCGGCCTTCAGCCCCGGCAGCAGCGTGCGCTCCACCCGCAGGCGCAGCTCTTCGAGCAGCGCCGCCACCCTCTCGTCAGCGGGGAGCCCCGCGTACGCGGCCGGCTCGATCGGGTCGTGGTAGCGGACGCGGATCGTGGCGAGTCCCGGCAGGGCGCGAAAGTGCGGCCAGGCCCGGAATGCCCCCCGGATCGTCGCGGGGAAGACCGGCGCGCCGGTCTCCAGGGCGAGCCGCGCGGCGCCCCCGCGCAGATCCTCCTCGAGCCAGCCGTCCCGGGAGCGCCGGCCCTCGGGGAAGATGCCGACGACCTCGCCCTCTTCCACGAGCCGTCGCGCCGCCTCGTAGGCGGAACCGCCCGAGCCGGGGCGCACGTCGACCGGGAACGCGCCGAACAGCCGCGCCAGCGGGCCGAGCAGGGGCACCCGGAAGATCGCGTCCCACGCCATGAAGCGGATCGGCCGCTTCACCTGCAGCGAGAGCAGGATGGGGTCGAGGTAGCTCGGGTGATTCGCGGCCACGATGGCCGCGCCCTCGGAGGGCAGCCGCTCCTCGCCCAGGCAGTCGTAGCTGAACAGCACGCGGAACAGCGCCTCGATCAGCGAGCGCACGGTGTCGCGCAGCACGGCGTCAGGGGGCGGGCGTCGCGCCAGCGCGCTTGGGGTGGCGCGCGGGGAGCGACTCGAGATGCGGGCGCACGGCGACGAGCTCCGCCTCGAGGGCGTGGGCGAGCTCCGGCGCACCCTGGGTGGAGCCGGCACGGCCGAGCAGCTCGAGCTGCGCGCACAGGTCCGCCATGCGCCGGCAGCCGAGGTTGCCGCAGCTGCCCAGGAAGCTGTGGGCCGTGCGCTCGAGCTGGGCCGCGTTGCCCTGGGCCGCCTTGTGGATCGCCTCGAGCCGCACGGGGGCGATCCGCAGGAAGGTGGCGACGACCTCGTCCATCAGCGTGCCATCGTCGTCGACGGACATCAGGCTGCGGACGATCACGGGGTCGAGCAGCTCGTCGGGCGGCGGCGCGTCGGGCGCCGCGGCCGCGGCCGTCGGCTGGCCGCCCAGCCAGCGCCGCAGCACCGACTCGAGCTCCTCGGGGGTGACGGGCTTCGAGATGTAGTCGTCCATGCCCGCCTCGAGGCACTTCTCGCGGTCGCCCTTCATCGCGCTGGCGGTCATCGCGATGATCGGCAGGCGCAGCGCGCCCTGCTCGCGCTCGCGCTCGCGGATGCGGCGGGTCGCCTCGTAGCCGTCCATGCCCGGCATCTGGCCGTCCATCAGCAGCGCGTCGTAGCGCACGCGGCTGCAGGCCTCGAGCGCCTCGCGCCCGTTCTCGGCCACCTCGACGCCGTAGCCGAGCTTCTCGAGAATGCGCACCGCGACCTTCTGGTTGACCTCGTTGTCCTCGGCGACCAGCACCCGCGCCTGGGTCGGCGGGCGGGCCTCGCGCAGGCTGTGCCGGGTGACGAGCTGCGGCTGGGCGCCGCGGGCGCGCGCCTCGCCGAGCACCTCGACCAGGCAGTCGTAGAGGTCGGCCTCGTCGACCGGCTTCGTCAGGTAGGCGGAGATGCCGATCCGCGCGGCCTCGGCCCCGTGGCCCCGCTGCCCGAACGAGGTGAGCAGCACCAGCCGCAGCGGCTCGAGCGAGCCGCTCGTCTTGATCGCGCGCGCGAGCTGCAGGCCGTCCATCTCGGGCATCCTCATGTCGAGGATCGCCAGGTCGAACGCGGCGGCGGCGGCCGCCGCCTGGCGCAGCGCGGCGAGCGCCTTGGCGCCGCCGTCGACGACGCTCACCTTCATGCCCCAGTAGCCCAGCTGCTGCTTCAGGATCTGGCGGTTCGTCGCGTTGTCGTCGACCACCAGCACCCGCCGGCCGGCGAGACGTGCCGG
>JBGASI010000067.1:0-12676 GCA_044229815.1 Vicinamibacteria bacterium
AGGGCGATCACCGCCGACCACGTCTGCAAGGTGCTGCAGGAGCGGCTCAACGAGGACGTCCGCGTCACGATCCTGGGCCACGTGCAGCGCGGCGGCGCTCCCTCCGCCTTCGACCGCTACATGAGCACGCTGCTCGGCCACGCCGCGGTCGAGGAGCTGCTGCAGGCGCCGCCGGGCGGCGAGCCGCAGCTGATCGGGATGAAGGACAACCGCGTGACCCGCCAGCCGCTGATGGCGTGCGTCGACCAGACGCGGCGGGTGGCCGAGTGCGTCAAGGGCGGCGACTACGCGGGCGCCATGGAGCTGCGCGGGCGCGGCTTCGGCTCGGCGATGCGCACCCTGCGCACGATCGTGCGCGCGCTGCCGCACCCGCCGGCCGAGGGCCAGAAACGCTTCCGCTTCGCCTTCCTGCACGCGGGCGGCCCGGCGCCGGGCATGAACACGGCCGTGCGGGCGGCGCTGCGCCTGACGCTCGACCGCGGCCACCGCGTGCTCGGCGTGCGCAACGGTTTCCGCGGCCTGGTCGACGGCGAGTTCGCGGAGATGGGCTGGATGAGCGTCAACGGCTGGGCGAGCCGCGGCGGGGCGGAGCTCGGCACCAACCGCAAGCAGCCCGGGGACCGCGAGCTGTACACGATCGCGCGGCAGATCGAGAAGCACGAGATCGACGGCCTGCTGCTGATCGGGGGCTGGTCCGGCTACGCCGCGGCCGCCAAGCTCTACGCCGAGCGCGAGCGCTTCCCGGCCTTCAACCTGCCGATCATCTGCCTGCCGGCCTCGATCAACAACAACCTGCCGGGCTCCGAGATCTCGATCGGCAGCGACACCGCGCTCAACAACATCGTCGGCGCGGTCGACAAGATCAAGACCTCGGCCGTCGCCTCGCAGCGCTGCTTCGTGGTGGAGGTGATGGGCCGGCGCTGCGGCTACCTCGCCCTGCTGAGCGGGCTGGCGACCGGCGCCGAGAAGGTCTACATGCACGAGGACGGCGTGACGCTCGCCGACCTGCAGGCCGACCTCACTTCGCTGATCGACGGCTTCCGCCACGGCAAGCGCCTGGGGCTGCTGATCCGCAACGAGGACGCGAACCCGTTCTACACGACGCCCTTCATGTGCGCGCTGTTCGAACAGGAGGGCGGCGACCTGTTCGACGTGCGCCAGGCGATCCTCGGCCACCTGCAGCAGGGCGGCGACCCGAGCCCGTTCGACCGCATCCTGGCGACGCGCATGGCCTCCGAGAGCGTCGAGTACCTGATCCGCGAGGCGCAGGCCGGCAGCGCGGGCGCCGCCGCCTTCATCGGGCTGCGCGAGGGCAAGCTCACGATCACGCCCTTCGACGAGCTGCCCAAGCTCATGGACCTCGAGAACAAGCGGCCGAAGGACCAGTGGTGGCGCCAGCTCGCGCCGATCGCGCAGCTGCTGGCGGCCCCGGGGCCGGGCGCCGCCTGATGCCACCGGGGGCGCCGCGGGCGGCGCGGCGTGAGATGATCGCGCCTTCCACGGAGGCCCTCGATGCACGCTAGGACACTCGGCTTCGCCCTCGCCCTGGGCAGCCTGGCTCTCGCCGCGCCCCGCGCTCACTCGACCGAGGACCCGGCGCTCGAGCACGCGGCGCGCGGGGCGCGCGGCGGCTGGATCACCGTCCGCCTGGCGGGCACGCCGGCCGAGGTCGGCTACCAGCACGGGCGCCTGCTCGCGCCGGAGATCGAGGACGCGCTGGCGGTCGCGAGGCTGTCGCTGACCCACGACGGCAAGCACGACTGGGCCTTCTACCGCAAGGCCGCCGAGACGGTGTTCTGGCCCGCGGTCGGCGCCGAGTACCGCGAGGAGCTGCAGGGGATCGTCGAGGGGGCCAGGCGGGGCGGGGTGAAGCTCGACCTGTGGGACCTCGTCGTGCTCAACGCCAACCTCGAGCTCTCCTACTACACCGACGTGCTCGACCGGAAGGCCGGCTCTAGCGCGCCCGACAAGTGCAGCGCCTTCGTCGCGACGGGCCGCTTCACGCGGGACGGGCGGCCGGTGATCGCCCACAACAACTGGTCGGGCTATCTCGACGGCGCGCGCTGGAACGTGGTGTTCGACATCCGCCCGGCGCGCGGGCAGCGGATCCTGATGGACGGCTACCCGGGCCTCATCCACAGCGGCGACGACTTCGGGGTCAACGCGGCCGGCCTCGTGGTCACGGAGACCACGATCACCGGCTTCAAGGGCTTCGACACGAAGGGCATCCCCGAGTTCGTGCGGGCGCGCACGGCGCTGCAGTACGCGTCCTCGATCGACGACTTCGACCGCATCATGCGCACCGGCAACAACGGCGGCTACGCCAACGCCTGGCTGGTCGCCGACACGAAGACGGGCGAGATCGCGCGGCTCGAGCTCGGGCTGAAGCACGTCACGCTCGAGCGCACGAAGGACGGCTACTTCACGGGTGCCAACTTCCCCGTCAACCCGAAGCTCGCCGCCGAGGAGACGAATTTCAAGCCGGGCGATCCCAGCTTGTCGGCGAACGCGCGCCGGGTGCGGGCCGAGCAGCTGCTGCGCGAGAACGCGGGGCGGGTCGATCTCGCGCTCGCGAAGGCCTACCTCTCGGACCACTACGACGCCTACGAGAAGAGGGCCGACGCCCCGAGCGAGCGCAGCCTGTGCGGGCACGTCGACCTCTCGCCGCGCGGGATGGGCGACTGGTTCGGCCCCTGGGGCCCGGCCGGCACCGTCCAGGCCAAGGCGACCGACGCGGTCCTGGCCGGGCGCATGGCGTTCGAGGCGGCTCTCGGGCACCCCTGCGGGCGGGGCTTCGTCGCCGCGCCCCACCTCGCGCAGCACCCGGAGTGGGGCTGGCTGAAGCCGCTGCTGCGCGACCTGCCGGCCGGTGCCTGGACGGCCTTCGCGGCGGAGCCCTAGGCTACCCCGGCCCGCGTTCCGCAGGGCGAGGGCCGGCGGCTACAGCCAGCCGCGGCGCCGGAACCAGGTCACCATCCCGGTCGCGGTGACGATGCAGACCACCCAGAAGGCCGCGTAGCCCCACTTCCACTCGAGCTCCGGGAAGTGGTGGAAGTTCATCCCGTAGACCCCTGCCAGGAAGGTGAGCGGGATGAAGATGGTGCCCATGATCGTGAGCACCTTCATGATCTCGTTCATCCGGTTGCTCATCGCGGTCATGTAGGTCTCGGTCAGTCCGGTCGCCATCTCGCGGTAGGTCTCGACGATGTCGATGATCTGCACCGCGTGGTCGTAGACGTCACGGATGTAGGTGCGGGTCACTTCGGAGAAGCACTCGTGCGGCTCGCGCTGCATGCGCTGGATCACCTCGCGCATCGGCCACATCGCCCGCCGCACCAGCAGCAGCTCGCGCTTCAGGCGGTGGATCTCCTGGAAGGCCTCGTGCGAGGGCCGCTGCAGCACCATGTCCTCGAGCAGCTCCAGCCGGTCGCCGAAGTGCTCGAGGATCGGAAAGGCCTGGTCGACGACGGCGTCGATCAGCGAGTAGGCGAGGAAGCTCGCGTCGGTGGCGCGCAGGCGCGCGCCGCGCACGCGCAGCTGCTGGCGGATCGGGTCCCAGATGTCGCCCGGCGACTCCTGGAACGTGAGCACCGTCTTGTGGCCCACGAACATGCTGACCTGCTCGGTCGAGAGCTGGCCCTCGTGCAGCTCCATCATGCGCATGATCACGACCAGGCGCGCCTGGTACTCGTGGGTCTCGTCGTACGCCTGCACCTTGGGCCGCTGCGGGACGTGCAGCACGTCCTCGATCGCGAGCGGGTGCAGGTGGTACTTCTCGGCCAGCGCGCGCACGACGCCCAGGTCGTGAAGGCCGTCCACGTTGATCCAGCGCACGGTCGCCCAGGCCGGGCGGTGGCGCTCGATGAAGCCCGCGAAGTCGCGCACCTCCTCCAGCTGGTGCTGCTCGGGGCCGTAGTCGATGCAGGTGATGCGGGCCGTCCCGGCGGTCGCCGGGGCGGCGGGCAGGTCCTCGGGCTCGATGCCCGCCGGGGCGCCCGGCTGAGCCTTGCGGAAGCGCCGCGGCAGCCGCAGGCCCCGCTTGCCGTGCGGCGAGCGGGACTTGCCCCGCGCCTTGTGCGGCGCGTGGTCGTCGATCGTGGCGTCGCCGGGCACGCCCGGGTCGGCCTTTTCCGGCGAGGCCTCGGCGGCCTCCGCGGCCTCGGCCGCCGGCCCGTGCGCAGGCGCCGGCTCGTCCTGGTTCTGCCTCCTGCTGCTCATCGCCCTCGCTCAGCCCACATAGGGTATCGTCTGCGGCCCTTCCGGCAGCACGGCGACCGGGGCGTCGGTGCCGATCCGGGCGAGCTCGCGCGCCACCGCGGCGCCCACGTCGTCGATCGGCTCGAGGTGCGCCCGCCGCACTTCGTCCGGCGGCAGCTCGCTCAGCAGCCCGACCCGGGCCTTCAGCCGGATGAGCGCGAGCAGCTGCGCCTCCCATTGGTCGAACAGCGAGAAGCCCGGCGCCCCGATCGTGTCGAGCACGGCCCGCGGCGAGGCGTGGTCGAACAGCAGGCCCTTGAAGTTGCCGTGCTCGGGGAAGCCGTCGTTGCAGCGGGCGGCCGTGGCGATGTAGCCGCCCGGCGTCACGATCTGCGCCGCCGCCGACATCCCCTTCACCGTCTGGTAGAGGTTCTGGTCGAGCGGGTAGCCGCTGTTCGTGGTGACCACGATCGGGAACGGCTGCGGACAGGCCACCATCGCCGTCTCCCGCGAGAAGGCGCAGGCCGCGCGGTGCGCCTCGAGCGGGTGGCCGCAGAAGAAGCGGCTGATCGCGCGGTCGCGGTTCAGCGTCAGGTTGACGCAGAAGTCGACCGGCAGGAGCGCGCCGTTGTGGCGGACGATCGCCTGCGTCGGGTTGCCCTCGAGGACGCCCCAGGTGCTGCGCGGGTCGCCGATCGTGCGCGCGTCGTGGTAGCGCATGATCGAGGCGATGTCGCCGAGCGCCGGGAAGACGCCCTTGTAGCCGCCCGAGAAGCCGGCCATGAAGTGGGGCTCGACGAACCCGAGCACGACGCGCCGGTCGGCCTCGACGTACTCGCGGTTGAGGTAGACCGTCTCGCCGTCGGCGGCCCTGCCCGCGGGCAGCAGCGTCGCGAGGTCGTGCGCCGTGTGGTTGACCACCCGGAAGCGCTCGAGGAGCGCGGGGCCGAGCATCGAGCGCAGCTCCGCCTGCGTGTTCGCCCGGTGCGAGCCGGTGCCGTTCACGATAACGATGCGCTCCGGCGGGACGTGGGCGAGCTCCTCGAACAGCCACGGCAGCAGGCGCTCGGAGGGCAGCGGGCGCGTCAGGTCCGGGATCACGACGGCCAGGCGCTCGCCCGGCTTGACGCACTCGCGCAGGGGAGCCGCGCCGATCGGCCGGCGGACGGCGTCCTGGAAGGCCGCCCGCTCGTCCGGCAGGCCGGGCACGAAGCGCGGCTCGATCAGCGTGACGCTCGCGCCGGGGATCTCGACGGGCAGACCCTCCCTGCCGTACTGCAGGCGCACCTTCATCCGGCCGAGGCTACCCGCGGGCGGGCCCGCGGTCAACGCCGGACTACAATCGTCCCGGAGGACGCCGATGACCCGGCTGGCCCTGTGCCTGGCGCTCGCCGCAGCCGCGACCGCGACCCTCGCCGCCGAGGACGAGCTGGACTCGGCGGGGGCGATCGAGCGCGCTCGCAGCGCGCTCGCGAGCGAGCTTGGCCGCCCTCGCGAGGACGTGGTCGCCGAGGGCGCGACGTTCGTCCGGTTTCCCGACGGCGCACTCGGCTGCCCGCGCGCGAACGAGAGCGCCCCGGCGGTCGTCACGCCCGGCTGGCGCGTGGCCTTGCGCCTGGCCGAGGATCGCTACGACGTGCGCGTCGCGGCCGTCGGGACCACCGTGCGCGTGTGCGGCCGGCTCGCCGCCAAGGCGGCGCCGTCTCCCGCCGTGCTCCACGACCTCGAGGCCGCCCGTCTCGCCGCCGAGGCGGCGCGCCGGCACCTCTGCGCGCGCCTCGCGGTCCCCACGGACGCGGTGCGGCGCCTCTGGGCCAAGCCGGTGCGCTGGCCGGAGGGACGCTCGGGTTGCGACCTCCCCGGGCGCGCCGAGACCGGCAGCGGCGTCGGCCAGTTCCTGGTCCTGCTACAGCACGGAGCCACCGAGTTCCTCTACCGCGTCGACGGTACGGACGCCGCGCCCTGCACGCCACCGGACGCGGGCGGCTAGAGGGCAGCCGGGACGGGCGAGGGCCTCAGCGCAGCGTCAGGAAGAGCTGCGCCACGTCGGGCTTCGGCAGGTCGGGGGCCTTCACGAGGGCCAGCCAGGTCCCGGCCTCCGGCGAGCGCACCACGGCGCGCTCGGGGGCGTTCAGCGTGGCGCCGTCGAAGACGACGGCGCCCTTTGGGCTCAGCAGCAGCAGGTCCACGTCCGAGGTCGGGAAACGCGACCAGTCGCGGCCCCAGGTCAGGTCGAACGTGGCCGAGGCAACGCCCGGCGGGACGTCCAGGAACAGCACGTAGTCGGAGTCGGCGTTCTCGAGCGGCAGCCGCGCGAGCGGGCGCGGGAGCGGCGGCTTGCGGTTCTCGCGCACGACGCGCACGCGTGCGCCTACCGCCGCCTGGTTGACGAAGTCGCCGGACAGCGACAGCTTCATCAGCCCGGGCTCCATCGGCTGGTTCGCGATCTCCTCGCCCGCGCGGGTCCAGACCCCGTCCTCGACGTCGATGCGGAGCGTGCCGCCGTTCCAGGAGGAGTCGAGCAGCGTCGTGTCGATCGGGCGCGCCACGGCGGAGCGCTTGGCGCTCTGCAGGTCGACCTGGAGGGCGTTCGGGAAGAAGGCAAGAGAGGCGTTGTCGGGCACGTCGATGCCCTCGATCTCCATGTGGACCGCGCTGGTGCTGGCGTCGATCTCGAACACGAAGTCGCGCGTCTCGCCGGGCGCGAGGCTCAGGGCCCGGCTGCCGTAGCGCTCGACGCGTCCCGGCATCAGGCCGCGCAGCACGTTCGCCTCCAGCCTGCCGACCGCGAGCAGGGGCTCGGCGTCCGCGCGGCCGTCCTCGAGCCGCCGCAACGCCGCCGCCACGTCGAGGACACCCGCCCCCTGCTCGTTGACGCCACGCCAGGCCCGGCCCACCCGCAGCGGGTCGGCGGAGGCGAGGAGCGCCCGCCGGATGAGCCCGGGCGGCGCCTCGCCGCGCGTCCTCTCCCACCAGGCGTTCAGGAGCGCCGCCGCCCCGGCCACCGTCGGGCTCGCGAAGGAGGTGCCGGTGACCCAGGAGAAGCCGCCTCCCGGTGCGGGCAGCAGGTTCCAGGTGCCGAGGGCCGCGATGCGGGGCCCGCTGCGCCCGTCGGAGAGCGGTCCGCGGCTCGAGAAGTTGACGACGCGCGTCTCGTCGGTCGGGCGCATCACCAGGCCCTGCCCGGGGCCGAGCCCGCTGACGAGCCCGAGGTACTCGTAGAAGGTGCGGGAGGCGACGGCCTCGTCGGTCGCCGCCACGGAAAGCGCGCGCCGCGCCGTGCCCGGGGAGCCCACGGTGTTGGGTACGGGCCCGGAGTTCCCGGCGGACGTGACGACCACGATGCCGGCGGCTTCGAACTCGTCCACGAAGCGGTCGAAGGCGTCGCGGCCGTCCCACAGCGTGCCGCCGCCCATGCTGAGGTTCACCACGTCGACGTCGAGCAAGCCGCCCTTCTTCAGCGTCAGGACGTGGTCGAGGCCGCGCAGCACGCTGGAGGTCGCCGTCGACAGCGAGCCCTTCGGGAAGACTTTCACCGGGTAGACGCTCGCGCCCGGGGCGGCCCCGAACAGCAGCACGCGCGCGCTCGCATCGCCCACGGGCGCCACGAGCGCCGGCGCGTAGGCCTTCACCGCCTGGACGAGCGGGTGGCTGTCGAGGGCCGTGAAGGTGCAAGCCGAGGCGATCGCGCCAGCCACCCAGGTGCCGTGCGGGTGGTTGTCGGCCGCGTTCGCCGGGTTGTCGCCCACGGCGTCGAAGCCCTCCGGGAAGCCGGGGGCGCCGATCACGGCCCCGGCCAGGCACGGGATGGCCGCCGCCGTGCCGGAGTCGACGACCGCGACGACCGAGCCCCTGCCGAACCCGGTCCGTGACCAGGCCGCCGAGGCGCCCGTCAGGGACGCGAGCGTGACGCCAGGCAGCCCCTGCAGCGCCTCCGGCTCAAGGCGGGCCACGGTGCCGGCGAGGTCCGTCGGCGAGATCTCGGCGGCGTCGGCGGCCCCGCCCGCGCGCGCCGGCCGCGGCCCCGTCGTCACGACACCGTCCTTCTCCACGGAGGCGACGCCGGCCGCGCCCCGCAGCGCCGCCAGCTGCGACGGCGGCACCCGGGCGGTGAACGCCGGCACGTTCTCGAAGCGGTGCGTGACGGATCCCCCGGCCGCCCGGACGGCCGCCGCCGCGTGGCTCGCGTCCGATACCGCCACGACCACGACCTCGACGCCCTGGCCGCCCACCGCCCCGGCCGCGGGCGCGGACGCCCCGGCGACCAGCGCGAGGCTCGCGAGCAGCGAGGCGCGTCGCATTCCCCTCTCCTCCAGCGAGCCGGCACGCCCGGCCTGCGCCTCTCGCCTTATACCTGCTCGTCCCGGCCCGAGGCAAACGCCCCGGGCGGCCGCGGCTCCGATCGCGCGGTTGACCGGCCGCCGTCGCGCGGCGTAGCCTGCGCAGGCCCGCGATCGGAGGAACCCGTGCGCTTCAGTGCCTGGCCCGCAGCCCTTGCCCTCGTCACCCTGGCCGGCACGGCCGGCGCCCAGACGGGCGCGGACGTGCGCCCGCGCTTCTTCCAGCCGGGCAAGCTCCGGGCCCTGCTGCTCTCGGGCCGCAACAACCACGACTGGCGCAGCACGACACCGCACCTGCGGCGGCTGCTCGTGGACAGCGGCCGCTTCGACGTGCGCGTGGTCGAGGAGCCGGCCGGCATCACGGCGCAGACGCTCGCCGCCTACGACCTCGTCGTCTCCGACTACTGCGGGCCGCGCTGGGGCGACGCGACCGAGAACGCGCTCTCCGCTTTCGTGCGCGGGGGCAAGGGGCTCGTGGTCGTCCACGGCGCCGGGTTCGGCTTCTCCGGCCTCGAGCTGCTGGCCGACCGCCACGTCAAGACCGGCCTCGTCGAGCCGGCCTGGAGCGACCACGGACGGATGGTCGGCGGCTACTGGCCCGCTCCCCCGGCCGAGCAGTTCCACGGCGCGCGCCACTCGTTCGAGGTGAAGCTCCTGGACCGCGAGCACCCGGTCACGCGCGAGCTGCCCGCGAGCTTCGTCGTCACCGACGAGCTCTACCACCGCATGACGATCCTGCCCTCGGCCCACGTGCTCGCGACGGCGTGGAGCGACCCCAAGACGGGCGGCACGGGGCGCGACGAGCCGATCCTGTGGACGAACGAGTTCGGCCGCGGGCGCGTCTACTACACGGCACTCGGCCACGAGCTCGCGGCCATGCAGGACCCGCACTTCGAGGCCGTCCTGCTGCGCGCGGCCGAGTGGGCGGCGAGCGGCGCCGTCACCCTGCCGGCGGACGCCGGCGCCGTGCGGCCGCGCCCCGACGCCCTGCGCCTGCTCGTGGTCACCGGGGGGCACGACTACCCGACCAGCTTCTACACGCTGTTCGAGGGCCGGCCCGAGTGGAGCTGGACCCACGCGGTCTCGACCGAGGAGGCCTTCGCGCAGGACGCGATCGGCCGCTACGACGTGGTGGTCTTCTACGACATGCCGCACACGCTCGGCGCCGAGGGCCGCGCCCGGCTGCGCGCCTTCGCCGAGTCCGGCAAGGGCATCGTCGCCCTCCACCACACGATCGCCTCGCACCCGGACTGGCCGTTCTGGGAGGAGCTGCTCGGCGGCCGCTACCTCGAGACCGACGACGGCGCCTGGAAGAAGTCCAGCTACCGCCACGACGTGGCGCTCTTCGTGAAGCCGGCGGGCGCGCACCCGATCGTCGACCCGGTCGGCCCGCTGCAGCTCGTCGACGAGACCTACAAGGGCATGCGGATCTCGCCCAAGGTCGTGCCCCTGCTCGAGATCGCGCACCCGGACGGCGACCGCCTGGTAGGCTGGGTCAGCCCCTACCCGTCCTCGCGCGTCGTCTACCTGCAGCTCGGCCACGGCGAGCCCGCGCATCGCAGCGCCGCCTACCGCGACCTCGTGCGCAACGCCGTCCTGTGGTCGGCCGGGCGGCTGGGCGGGCGGCTGCTAGAATGACCCGCGCATGGCCATCCTCGAGCTCGCCGGAGGCACGGCCCTCTCGGAGTTCCGCCTCGACAAGCTGAACCGGGCGCTCGACGAGACGGGCCTGCGGGTCGTCGCCACGCAGTTCTGGCACTTCGTCGAGGTCGGCTCCGAGCCCGGGGCCTCCGAGCGCGCGACGCTCGAGCGGCTGCTCCGCTACGGCCCCGACATGCCGCCGCCCCCGCCGCAGGCCCTGCGCGGCCGCCTGGCGCTGGTGACCCCGCGCCTCGGCACGATCTCGCCCTGGTCCTCGAAGGCGACGGACATCGCGCGCCAGTGCGGCCTCGCCCTCGTGGTGAAGCGGATCGAGCGGGGCACCGCCTTTCACGTCGAGGGCGACGGCCCGCTCGCGGCGGCGCTGCCCCGCCTGCACGACCGGATGACGGAGACGGTGCTCGGCTCGCTCGGCGAGGCGCAGGCCCTGTTCCGCCACGTGGCGCCGCGCCCGCTGAGCGAGCTCGACGTGCTCGGCCGCGGGCGCGCCGCGCTCGCGGAGGCGAACCTGGCGCTCGGCCTCGCCCTCGCGCCCGACGAGATCGACTACCTGCTCGCCTACTTCGAGCGCGAGCGCCGCAACCCGACCGACGTCGAGCTGACGATGTTCGCGCAGGCGAACTCGGAGCACTGCCGCCACAAGATCTTCAACGCGTCCTGGCTGATCGACGGCGAGCCGCAACCGCTCTCGCTGTTCCAGATGGTGCGCGAGACCGAGCGGGCGAGCCCCCTCGGCACGGTGAGCGCGTATTCCGACAACGCGGCGGTGATGGAGGGCCGCGGCGTGCGGCGCTTCCTGGCCGACGCGGGCGGACGCTACGGCTACCGCGACGAGCTGACGCACATCCTGATGAAGGTCGAGACGCACAACCACCCGACCGCGATCTCGCCCTTCCCCGGCGCGGCCACCGGCTCGGGCGGCGAGATCCGCGACGAGGGCGCGACCGGCCGCGGCGCCAAGCCGAAGGCCGGCCTGTGCGGCTTCTCGGTCTCGA
The DNA here is from genome assembly GCA_044229815.1 of Vicinamibacteria bacterium. Classification (GTDB taxonomy): domain Bacteria; phylum Acidobacteriota; class Vicinamibacteria; order Fen-336; family Fen-336; genus DATBSL01. The sequence continues at coordinate 11,192 of JBGASI010000067.1, forward strand.
ACCTGCGCCTGCCCGGGTACGAGCGCCCCTGGGAGGGCCCCGCCGCCCGGCCCGAGCGCATCGCCTCGCCGCTCGCGATCATGCTCGAGGGCCCGATCGGCGCGGCCTCGTTCAACAACGAGTTCGGGCGGCCGAACCTGGCCGGCTACTTCCGCAGCTACGAGCAGGAGGTCGCCGGCGTCGTGCGCGGCTACCACAAGCCGATCATGCTGGCCGGCGGCGTCGGCAACGTGAGCGCCGGGCACGCGCACAAGGCCGACGTGCCCGAGGCCGCGCTGCTCGTCCAGCTCGGCGGCCCCGGGATGCTGATCGGCATGGGCGGCGGCTCGGCCTCGTCGCTCTCCACCGGCACCAACGCCGCGGACCTCGACTTCGACTCCGTCCAGCGCGGCAACGCCGAGATCCAGCGCCGGGCGCAGGAGGTGATCGACCGCTGCTGGGCGCTCGGCGCCGCGAACCCGATCCTCTCGATCCACGACGTGGGCGCCGGCGGTCTCTCGAATGCTCTGCCGGAGATCGTGCACGGCTCCGGGCGCGGCGCGCGCATCGACCTGCGCGCGGCGCCGAACGAGGAGCCGGGGATGACGCCGCGCGAGGTCTGGTGCAACGAGGCACAGGAGCGCTACGTGCTCGCGATCCCGCCCGAGCGGCTCGAGGAGTTCCGCCTGCTGTGCGAGCGCGAGCGCTGCCCGTTCGCGGTCGTGGGCGTGGCCACGGCCGCCACGCGGCTCGAGGTGGTCGATCCGCTGCTCGGCGCGAAGCCGGTCGACATGGACCTGCCGGCCCTGCTCGGAAAGCCGCCGCGCATGACGCGCTCGGCGACGCGGCTCTCGCCAGGCCTCGCCCCCTTCGGGGCCGAGGGCATCGAGCTGGCCGAGGCGGTGCGTCGGGTGCTGCGCCATCCGGCGGTGGCGGACAAGACCTTCCTGGTCACGATCGGCGACCGCACGGTGGGCGGCCTGTGCTCGCGCGACCCGATGGTGGGCCCGTGGCAGGTGCCTGTGGCCGACTGCGCCACGACGCTGCTCGGCTTCGAGGGCTACGCGGGCGAGGCGTTCGCGATCGGCGAGCGCGCCCCGCTCGCGGTGATCGACGGCCCGGCCTCCGGCCGGATGGCGGTGGCGGAGGCCCTGACGAACCTGGCCGCGGCTCCCGTCGCCTCGCTCTCGCGCGTGAAGCTCTCGGCCAACTGGATGGCCGCCGCCGGCGCGCCGGGCGAGGATGCCGTGCTCTTCGACACGGTGAAGGCCGTGGCCCTCGAGCTGTGCCCGCGCCTCGGCGTCGGCATCCCGGTCGGCAAGGACTCGATGTCCATGCGCACGACCTGGGACGAGGACGGCCGGCCGCGCCAGGTCGTCTCGCCGTTGTCGCTGGTGGTCACCGCCTTCGCGCCCTGCGACGACGTGCGTGGCACCTGGACGCCCCAGCTTCGCGGCGACGCCGGGCAGACGGAGCTTCTCCTCGTGGACCTCGCCGGCGGCCGCC
>JBGASI010000613.1:0-2761 GCA_044229815.1 Vicinamibacteria bacterium
CTTGCCGGCCCCGTTCGGGCCGAGGAGGCCCAGGACGCCCGGCCGCGCGGAGAGGCTCAGCTCGCGCACGCCGAGCTTGCCCCCCCGGTACGCCTTCGAGACGGCCTCGACCTGGAGCACGAGCTCTCCTTCCGCGCGCCGACGCCGGGGCGCCCTCCCCCCCCAAGCTACGCATTCGCCGCGTGCGCGGTTCCAGGCGTTCGGCTTGCCCCGCCCCCGACGGTCGGCTAGATTCGCTCGATCGGAGGTTGGTCCTTGGGCTCGAGCTCGACGAAGCGGATGGTGGCGGCCCTGTGCCTGTGTCTTGCCGGCGCGGCACTCTCGGTGCTGCTGCTCGGACAGCACCACGGGGAGCCCTGGGCGGTCGCGTCGGTGAGCCAGGCCTGCGGCGAGGGCGCGGGCAGCGGCTGCGAGGAGGTGGCGCGCAGCTCGTGGTCCGCCTTCGCCGGGATCCCGGTCGCGGCCTGGGGCCTCGTCTTCTACCTCGCGCTGGCGTTCCTGCTCGGCCTCGCGTTGCTCGGGCCCGCCGACCTGCGCGACCCGCTCGCGGGCGCGGTGGCCGTCGCGCTCGCGCTCGCCCTGCTCGTCGATTTGCTGCTCCTCGGCGTGCAGGCCCTGGCGATCCACGCCTTCTGCAAGCTGTGCATTGCGACGTACGTCCTGGGCGCGCTCGCGCTCGCCGCCCTGTTCCCCGCGCTGCGGTCGGCGGGTGCGGTAACGGGCGCGGTCGCCCGCCCCGAGGGACGGCTCGCGCTGGGCGCGTGGCTGCTCGTGGCGCTCGCCCTCGTGGCGGCGGTCCTGGCCGGCGACCGCACCCTCGCCTACCGGGCGGCGCAGCGCCAGGCGACACTGCTCGGGGCGCCGCTGCCGGCGGCAGCCGCGGCCGCGACGCCCGCCACGACGACGGCCACACCCACGCCGGCCGAAGCAGCTACACCCGCGCCCAGCCCCAGCGGGCCGCAGGACCTGCGTTACTGGCAGCAGCGGGCGGAGAAGCTGCAGGCCACGATCGACGACCCCCGCAAGCTCGAGGAGTACTACTCGGAGAAGGCGCAGCACGAGTACGACACGGCGACGCCGGTGTCGCTCGACGTGGCGAGCGCGGCGCTGCGCGGCCCGGCCAGCGCGCCCGTCAAGGTGGTCGAGTACTCCGACTTCCTGTGCCCGTTCTGCCGCAACCTGGCGCTCGGCCTCTCGCAGTTCATGGCGGCGCCGCAGCTGGGCGGGAGGGTCGCCCTCTACTTCAAGAACTACCCGCTCGACGCGGACTGCAACCCCAAGATCAAGCAGTCGGTGCACCCCGGCGCCTGCAACCTCGCGCTCGGGGCCGTCTGCGCGCAGGCCCAGGGCCGTTTCGACGCCTACCACGACAAGGTGTTCTCGACGGAGCTGCACAACCCGCAGGCGGCCGACGTCGCGCGGCTCGCGGGCGAGGCGGGGCTCAATGCGGCGGCGCTGCAGGGCTGCCTCGACGACCCGAAGACGAAGGAGACGCTGGCGGCGCAGATCGCCGAGGCCAACCGTCTCGGGGTGAGCGCGACGCCCACCCTGTACATCAACGGGAAGAAGCTGCCCCGCGTCAACGACTTCGTGGCCGTCGTGGACAAGGAAGCCCGCAAGAAGGGCTTCCCGCCCATGGGCAAGTAGCCGCCTCGAGCGCACACGGCGCTTGACCGCGCGGCCGCTCGCGGATAGCCTCCCCGAGCGGCCATGAAGCTCGACGACTGGCTCACACGTGAAAGCGACCAGGGTGACCGGCTCCGGGTCATCGAGAGACTCGCCCAGGCGATCAACGAGGCGCACGACCGCGGCGAGCCTCTGGCTGCGCTCGAGCCCACCCGGATCGACGTCGACTCGGACCTGCGCTGCGACCTGACGTCGGCGCGACACGGCTCACCGGCGCCGGCCTACACCGCCCCCGAACGCAGCGACGGCGGCCCCGCGAGCCCCGAGTCCGACGTCTACGTGGCGGGCCTGATCTTCTGGGAGATCCTGGCCGGCCGGGCGCCGGGCTCCACGCCCGGCCACCTCGCCGACGTGCGGGCCGACCTGCCGCGCGAGCTGGCCGACGCCGTGATGGCCTGCCTCGAGCGCTCGGCGGAGTGGCGCCCGAAGGACCTCACCTACGTCGCGCAGCTCGCGCAGCAGGCGCAGTCTCCCCGCGGCGGCAGCCCGGCTCGCGCCGGCGGCGCGCCTCGAGCCGGCGCGACGGCGCGTCCCAGCGCTCGACCGCCGAGCTTCCGCACGGGCGGAAAGCGGGAGTCGCGCAGCCAGCTCCCGCTGGTGATCGCCGCGGTGCTGGTGGTGGCTCTTGCCGGCGGAAGCTACTACTGGCTGAAGCACCAGCCGACGGACGACGAGTCCGGCTCCGCGACCGCGCGGCCCCGGACGACCTCGCCCTCGGCGACCGCGGTACCAGCGGCGTCCAGCGCGACGCCCGGGCCGGCCCCGAGAGGGACGCCAGCGCCGACAGCCCAGGCCGCGACGCTGGCGGCCTCCGCCACGCCGACCCCGGCGACGGCGCCCGCCGCGACGCCGACCCCGACCAGCCAGAAGCCGCTCGCACCGGTCGCGACGCCCACGCCGACGCCCGCGCCCGCCAACCCCGCGCCGCGCACGCCCCCGGCGACGAGCGAGACGACGCTGCCCGACGCCGCGCCGCCGCCCGCCAGCGCCCCGGCGACGAGCGCCGGGGCCCCGCCCAAGTCCGACCGGCCGAGCGAGCCGCCCGTCGCCGCCACGATCTCTCCGCTCACGGCAC
>JBGASI010000614.1:0-2756 GCA_044229815.1 Vicinamibacteria bacterium
AGAGCTGCTCCTTCAGCTGCGGGTCGTCGACGCCGGCGACGATCTCGGCGAGCGGGCGCGGGCTCGCCAGCTCCAGCTGCACGTCGGCCTCGGCGCCGACCTCGCGCGCCTCGGTCAGGATGCGCTCGCGCTCGGCGGGCCCGATCTCGCCGTCGGCCCGCGCGGCCGAGATCATGAGGCGCATCAGCTGCAGCACGGCCGGCGGCAGCGACGAGGAGGGGGCCGGCGCGGCGGACCCCGGCAGCGGGGGAGGCGGCGGCGTGCTGCCCGGCAGCGGCGGGACGGCCCCGCCGCCCCGGCCCGCGCCAGCGGGCGGCTGTTGCGCCTGCTGCTGCTGCCAGGTCTCGAACAGGCCCCAGGCGACCCCGGCGGCGGCGAGCATGGTCTTCGCGTTGATGAGCCCACTGCCGCGCACCGCCCGTCCGGCGTGTCGCCAGGACTTCCGGCGCCCGCTCAGCGCGCCCCGCACCAGGCCGTCGAGGATGTCCTCTGCCTCGAACACGTGTCCTCCTCGCTCGTCGCCCACCGTCGCAGTCCGTCCGGCCCTCGACGCCCTATCGTTGCCGCGGGCCGCTTCGGCACCTCGAAGGATCAACGTAGCACAGCCGCGCGATGTTCCGCGCCCGCCGCCCCGCGCCGGGGCCGGGCTATGCTGGCCCCCATGCGCGTGCTGCACCTGGCCGACCGGCTGAGCGACCGGGGCGGGGCCTGGACGTGGCTCCACGGGGTGGTGGAGGGCCTGGCGGCGCACCACCAGCAGCGGCTCGCCGTGGGCGTCGACGAGGGGGCCGTGCGGCCCGCCTGCGAGGTGGTGCTGCGCCCCGGCCTCGAGGCGCGGGACGCCGCCGTGGACGCGCTCGACGAGCTGGCGCGGGGTGCGGACGTGGTGCACGTCCACAACGTGACGAACCCAGCCGTGCTCGAGTGGGCCTCGAGGCGCCCGCGCTCGGTGCTGACGATCCAGGACCATCGCTTCTTCTGCGCCGCGCGCGGCAAGTGGACGCTGGCCGGCGAAGTGTGTCGCCGACCCCTGACGCGCGAGCTGTGCGCCGGCTGCTTCGAGGACGCCGCCTACTTCGCCGGCGTCCAGGCGCTCACCGAGCGCCGGCTGGCCGCCGCGCGGCGCCTGCGCACGACGGTGCTCTCGCGCTACATGCGCGAGGAGCTCGTGGCGGCCGGCGTCCCGGCGTCCGCCGTGCACGTCGTGCCGCCGTTCGTGCACGGCCTGGCGGCCGGCGACGCGCCGGCCGGGCCGCCATGCGTGCTCTTCGTCGGCCGCCTGGCGGCCGCGAAGGGCGTCTGGGACGCGGTCGAGGCGTGGCGCCTCTCGGGCGTCGAGCTGCCGCTCGTGTTGGCCGGGACGGGGCCCCTGCGGCAGGACCTGGAACGGGCGGCGGCGGCCTTCGTCGCGCCCGGGCTGGAGGTGCACGGCTGGCTCGACCGCGAGCGGCTCGCCGCGCTGTACCGCCGCGCCCGCGCCGTCGTGATGCCCTCGCGCTGGCAGGAGCCGTTCGGCATCGTCGGGCTCGAGGCCATGGCGTTCGGCGTGCCGGTCGTCGCCTGGGAGTCGGGCGGCGTCGCGGAGTGGCACCCCGGGCCCGGCCTCGTGCGCTGGGGCGACGTGGAGGCGCTCGCCCGCGCGCTCGCGCAGGCCGTGACGCGCCGCGTGCGGCAGGCGCCACGCTTCGAGCGGGACGAGGCGATCGGCCGGCTGCTGGCGCTCTACGCCCGACCGTAGCCGCAAAGGCAAAGGGCCAGCGGCGTCGGCCGCTGGCCCTCTGCACGGACGCGCGCGTGCGGCTAGGACTTCGTCTCTTCCATCTTGGACGGCGTGATCCACTTCTTGCCGTCCTTCTCGGCGACGGCGCCGGTGACGACCGCCGTCTTCGAGTTGCTGCAGACGTGTCCGAACTTCTCCGACACGGCGTTCTTCTCGACGTAGTACTCGGCGCCTTCCACCACCAGCACGTCCTGGCACTTGGTGGCGTCCGCCTTCTTCAGCGTGCACTTGGCGCACACGACCTTGCCCGAAAGCGTCTTCTCGTCGCCGGCGTTGGCCGTGGCCACGAGCGAGAGCACGAGGGCGAGCGCGAGGCCCAGCTTGGCGAAGTTCTTCATCTGTAATCCTCCTGAACGATTACCGAATACTGTAGCGGAAAACGGCGTCCCCTGTCGTCCCCCAATCGGGAGGCCGCGCGCGTCGCGGTCAGGCGGGCGGCGCGGGCAGGGCGGTCGCCGTCGTCGCCTCTTCGCGCAGGTACAGCACGCCGGGGCCCGACAGCAGCGCGCGCTCCTCCTCGGGCGTGAACTGGTCCTTGATCACCAGCGTGAAGGGATCCCCGAAGAAGAGGCTCTCGTTGATCGAGTCGAGCAGCGCGTTCGCCCGCACGTAGGTGCGCGCCTGCGCGCGGTCGGCCAGCAGCGTGAAGCGCAGGCCGTCGAGCGTCACGAGCCTCAGCTCGGGCATCTTCGCGGCCTTGCGCACGAAGCGGCGCCCGAGGCGCAGGCGGCGGTTGCGGAAGCGGCGCCACAGGAACAGCCCGGCCAGGCCCAGAAAGACGGTGCCGGGGCCGACGTCGGGACCCCTCGTCAGCAGCAGCGAGACGATCACCGCCAGCGTGAGGACCACGACCAGGGCGGGCAGCAGCCACTCGCCCAGCGTGCGGTCCCGCAGCGACTGCCAGCGCTCCTGCAGGCGCAGCGCGACCGGGGCCTTGCTCGAGACGCCGCTCTCGATCTCGCGCTGCACCGCCTTG
>JBGASI010000615.1:0-2751 GCA_044229815.1 Vicinamibacteria bacterium
CCAGACGTCCGGCGAGGTCGAGGTGCTCGGCCGGCGCTGGGGGCGGGACGACCACGAGATCCGCGAGCGGCTCGGCGTCTGCCTGCAGCAGACGGTGCTCTCGGAGAAGCTCGAGCTCCTCGAGACGCTCGAGCTCTTCCGTTCCTTCTACCAGCGGGGCCGCGAGCCGGGCGACGTGGTCGAGGACGTGGGGCTGCAGGAGAAGCGGCGCGCGCGCGTCGGCACGCTCTCGGGCGGGCAGAAGCAGCGGCTCGCCGTGGCCTGCGCCCTCGTTGGCGATCCCGAGCTGCTGTTCCTGGACGAGCCGACGACGGGCCTCGACCCGCAGTCGCGCCGGCAGCTGTGGGAGGTCGTGAACGGCTTCAAGCGCCGGGGGCGCACGGTGGTGCTGACCACCCACTACATGGACGAGGCCGAGAAGCTGTGCGACCGCATCGCGGTGGTGGACAAGGGCCGGATCATCGCCGAGGGCACGCCGCGCGAGCTGATCCGCTCGCTCGGCGGCGACCACGTGGTGGAGATCGCGCTCGAGGCCGGCGGCCGCGAGCCGCTGGCGGCGGGCGAGCTCGTCGACCTGCCCTCGGTGCGCTCCGCGCACGCCGAGGCCGGGCACCTGGTGCTGACCGTCAGCGAGCCGCACGTGGCCCTGCCGGCCCTGCTCGCCCGGCTGGCCGAGCGGGGCCGCGTCCTCGCGAGCCTCGCCACGCGCCACGCGAGCCTCGAGGACGTGTTCGTGTCGCTGACCGGGAGGCACCTGCGCGATGAGTGAGGGCCGGGGCACACGCTGGCGCGCCTTCCGGGCGCTGTGCCTCGCGCGGCTGCGCGAGAGCTACCGCGAGCCCGAGGTGCTGTTCTGGAGCTTCGTCTTCCCGGTACTGCTGACGGCCACGCTGGCGGTGGCCTTCCGCAACCGGCCGCCGGAGGCCTCGCGCGTGGTCGTGCTGGCGGGCCCCGGAGCGGAGGCCGTCCGCGCGGCGCTCGTCCAGGCGCCCCTGCTCAACGCCGAGGTGGCGCCGGAGGCCGAGGCCGTCCGCGCGCTGCGCGTCGGCCGCGCCGACGTCGTGGTCGTGCCCGCGGACCCTGCGTCGCGGCCACTCGCCTACCGCTTCGACCCGACGCGGCCGGAGGCCGCCGTGGGGCGCGGGCGCGCCGCCGACGCGCTGCAGCGGGCCGCGGGACGCAGCGACCCGCTCGCGGGGCGCGACGTCGCCGTCAGCGAGCCGGGGGCCCGCTACATCGACTTCCTCGTGCCGGGGCTCGTCGGCATGAACCTGATGAACGCCGGGCTCTGGGGCGTCGGCTACCTGCTCGTCGACATGCGCATCAAGAAGCTGCTGCGCCGCCTGCTGGCGACGCCCATGCGGCCGGCCGACTTCCTGGCGGCCCAGTTCACGACCCGCGTCGCCTTCACCGCGGTCGAGGTCGGCTTCCTGTTCTCCTTCGCCCACCTCGCCCTCGGCGTCCCGGTCCGCGGCTCCGTGCTGGCGCTGGTCGCCGTCTCGGTCGCGGGGTCGCTGTCCTTCGCGGGGCTCGGGCTGCTCGTGGCGTGCCGCGCGCGCAAGATCGAGACCGTCAACGGCATCATGAACCTGCTGATGCTGCCGATGCTGGTCGGCTCCGGCGTCTTCTTCTCGATCGAGCGCTTCCCGCAGGCCGTGCAGCTGGTGCTGCGCGCGCTGCCGCTGACGGCCGTGAACGACGCGCTGCGCGCGATCGTGCTCGAGGGGGCGCCGCTCGCCGCGCAGTGGCCCCGGCTCGCCGTGCTCGGCGCCTGGGGCGCCCTCAGCTTCGTCGTGGGCCTGCGGCTGTTCCGCTGGAGCTGAGGCCCGGCGGCGCGCCGGCCGGCACGGCCGGCAGCGCGTCGGCCGTCGCGACGCGGTTGCGGCCGGCCTGCTTGGCCGCGTAGAGCGCGCGGTCGGCCAGGTCGACGAGGTCCTCCGGCCGCGACGCCGCCCTGGGCACAACGGTCGCCACACCGAGGCTGACCGACAGCAGCGGCCCGGCCGAGGAGGCCCGGTGCTCGACCCCGAGCGCGAGGACGCGCTGGCGGATGCGCTCGGCCAGCACCCGCGCGCCGTCCTTGTCCGTGTCGACGAGCAGGGCGATGAACTCCTCGCCGCCGTAGCGCGCGGCGAGGTCGGCCGGGCGGCTCAGCGAGTCCTCGATCGTCCGCGCCACGCGCACCAGGCACTCGTCCCCGGCCTGGTGGCCGTAGCTGTCGTTGAACGGCTTGAAGTGGTCGATGTCGCAGAAGACGAGCGACAGGCACGCCTCGTCGCGGGCCGCCCGCCGCCACTCCTGCCGCAGCACGGCGTCGAAGCGCCCGCGGTTGGCGATGCCCGTCAGCGTGTCGAGCGCGGAGAGCCGCTCGAGCAGGCGGTTCTTCTCCTCGAGTTGCCGCTGGGCGTCGGTGAGCGCGCGGTTCGTCCGCTCGACCTCCGCCGCGTAGGCCTGGAGTCGCAGGTTGTCCGAGGCCAGCGACTCGAGGTCATGGCGCGCCCGCTCGGAGAAGACGCGCACGAGCGCCAGCAGGGCCGGCGGGTGAGTGGCCAGGTGGGCGCGGAAGGCCGTCTCCGGGACCTCGAGCACGAGCGCCTCGTCGAGCGCGCGCAGCGTCGCCGCCCGCTCGCGCGACTCGATGAGCGCCATCTCGCCGAGGCAGTCGCCGGGGCCGCCGACAGACACCTGCTTGCCGCCGCGCGAGACGACGAGGTTGCCGGCGAGCACGACGTACATCGCGTGGCCGGGGTC
>JBGASI010000616.1:0-2751 GCA_044229815.1 Vicinamibacteria bacterium
GGACCCATCCGAGCGCAAGGCCGGGCGCGCGCGCCCCCCACGGAGCACGATGAAGATCAGAAACGTCGCCATCATCGCCCACGTCGACCACGGCAAGACGACCCTCGTCGACGCGCTGCTGCAGCAGAGCGGTGTGTTCCGGGCCAACCAGGAGCACCGCGAGCGGATCATGGACTCGAACGAGCTCGAGCGCGAGCGCGGCATCACGATCCTGGCCAAGAACACGGCGGTCCACTACCACGACACGAAGATCAACATCGTGGACACGCCCGGCCACGCCGACTTCGGCGGCGAAGTGGAGCGCGCGCTCAAGATGGTCGACGGCGTCATGCTGCTGGTCGACGCCTCCGAGGGGCCGCTGCCACAGACGCGCTACGTGCTGCGCAAGGCCCTCGAGGCGCGGCTGCCCCCGGTGGTCGTGATCAACAAGATCGACCGCTCGGACGCCCGGCCGAAGGAGGTCCTCAACGAGGTCTACGACCTGTTCATCGACCTCGACGCGACCGAGGACCAGCTCGACTTCCCCGTGCTCTACACGAACGCCAAGGCCGGCATCGCCCGGACCGAGGCCGACGGCGAGGGCGAGACGCTGCAGCCGCTGTTCGACGCGCTGGTGCGGGCGATCCCCGAACCGCCCGGCTCGCCGGACGCCGTGCTGCAGCTGTTGATCGCGAACCTCGACTACAGCGACTACCTCGGCCGGCTCGCGATCGGCCGCGTCTTCTCGGGGCGCGTGCGGGTGGGCGACACCGTGGCGGTCTCCAAGCGCGACGGCCGCCTCGAGACCACCAAGGTGACGCAGCTGTACGTGTTCGACGGCCTCAAGCGCATCGAGGCGACCGAGGCGGCCTGCGGCGAGATCGTGGCGCTGGCTGGTTTCGAGGGGATCCAGATCGGCGAGACCGTCACCTCGGCCACCAGCCCCGCGCCGCTGCCGCCGCTGCACATCGACGAGCCCACCATCTCCATGGTCTTCTCGGTCAACACCTCGCCCTTCGCCGGCAAGGACGGCCGCTGGGTCACCTCGCGCAACATCAAGGAGCGGCTCGAGAAGGAGCTGCTGACGAACGTCTCGATCCGCGTCGAGCCGACCGACTCCGCCGACTCCTTCAAGGTCCTGGGCCGCGGCGAACTGCAGCTGGCGATCCTGATCGAGACCATGCGGCGCGAGGGCTTCGAGCTCGGGGTCTCGAACCCCGAGGTGATCACCCACCTCGAGGACGGCGTGCGCAAGGAGCCGCTCGAGCTGTTCAACATGGACCTGCCCGAGAAGTACATGGGCGTCGTGCTCGAGAAGATGGCGCTGCGCAAGGGCAAGATGTCGAAGATGGTGAACCACGGCTCGGGCCGCGTGAGGCTCGAGTTCCAGGTGCCGACCCGCGGCCTGATCGGCATCCGCACCGAGCTGCTGACCGACACGCGCGGCACCGCCGTGATGAGCGCGCTGCTCGAGGGCTGGGTCGAGTGGCAGGGCGAGATCCCGCGGCGGCAGACGGGTGTGCTCGTGGCGGACCGCTCGGGCGACACCACCGCCTACGCCCTCTCGCACATGGAGGACCGCGGCGAGCTGTTCGTGGGCCCCGGCGTGTCGGTCTACGAGGGGATGCTCGTCGGCGAGAACTCCCGGCCCGACGACATGGACGTCAACGTCACGAAGCAGAAGAAGCTCACGAACATGCGGGCCTCGACCGCCGACGAGGCGATCCGCCTGACGCCGCACCGCCAGCTCAACCTCGAGCAGGCGCTCGAGTTCATCGAGCAGGACGAGCTGGTGGAGGTGACGCCGACGGCGATCCGCCTGCGCAAGCGCACCCTGGCGGCGAACCAGCGCCCGAAGTGGAAGAGTCAGGGCTAGGCGGCGAGGCGCCTGGCCGCGCGGCGTAGCGGCAGCAACAGGATCACGACCACGACGAGGCCGAAGGCCGACGCCGCCAGGCCGATCGTGACCGAGGCCGGCCGGTAGCTCATCTCGACGACGTGCCGCCCGGTGCCGACCGCCACGGCCCGCAGGACCACGTTCGCGCGGAACAGCTCCGCCGGCCGGCCGTCCACGCGGGCGCGCCAGCCGGGATCCCAGGCGTCCGCGAGCACCACGAAGCCGGGCGCGTCGAGCTCGGCCTCCAGGCGCACGCGGCCTCCCCGCAGCTCGGTGACGCGCACGTCGCCGCGGCCCCCGCGGGCGGCCGCTACCGCGGCAGGGGCCCCGGGGCCGGAAAGCGTCACCTCGGAGGCGAAGTCGAAGGCCGGGTCGAACAGGGCCACCAGGGCCTCGCGGCCCTCGAGCGCGCGCGCGCGGCCGACCACCCGGGCCCGCGGCAGCGCGTCGGGCACGCGGAAGGTGAGGATCGGCTCCGGGAAGAGGCTCGCGAAGGCCGGGCCCGGCTGGAGGTCCTCGAAGCCCTTGCGGTGCAGCGCCACGACCGTCCGCACCGCCGCCATGCGCAGGAGCGCGCGGTGGGCCGGCGTGCCCTCGGCGGCCCGCAGCGAGAGCGTGAGGCCCCACTGCTCGAGCGGCTGCAGGCCGCGCAGGTCGAGGTCGTAGCTGCCCTCGAGGCCCCAGACGCCGCCCACGGGCGGCGCCGGGTAGAGCCGCATCGCCAGCGCGGCCAGCGGGCGCGGATCGATGCCCGGCGCGGGCTGCGTCACCGCGTAAGCGGCCGCGCGCCCGAGCAGCCGCTGCGAGGTCCCGTCCTCGATCCAGTACTCGTAGACGTAGGCGCGGGCGTGATCGCGCTGGTCGACGGCCGACAG
>JBGASI010000617.1:0-2743 GCA_044229815.1 Vicinamibacteria bacterium
CTCGACGCCGGCCGCGCGCTGGAGCTCGCGCGCGAAGGCGTCCTCCTCGGGCGTGTACGTGATCGGCCCGAGCCGGCTGAGGTTGGCGTGGAGCAGGCGCGCCCCGGCCTGGTTCACCAGGATCTCGTAGTCGCCCGACTGCAGCGTGACGCGCGCCTCGACGCCCGCCATCAGCGCGGCGCCCTCGGCGGCCTTCCGAAGCCGCCCGACGACGTCGTCGACGCCCTCGCGCGTGAAGTCGCGCGCCCAGACCCAGACGGCCGCGTGGTCGGGCACCACGTTCGGCACGTCTCCGCCGTCGCGGATCACGTAGTGCATGCGCACCGTCGGCTTCACGTGCTCGCGCATCATGTTGACGGCGTGTGTGAACAGCTCGGCGGCGTCGAGCGCGCTGCGACCGTTCCAGGGATCGAACGCGGCGTGCGCCGCGCGCCCCTCGAAGCGCACCATCATGTCGGCGAGCGCCTGCCCGCTCTGCGTGTCGGCCCGCGTGCGGTCCGCCGGGTGCCAGGCCAGCGCGACGTCCACGTCCTTGAAGACGCCCTCGCGCGCCATGTAGACCTTGCCGCCGACCGCCTCCTCGGCGGGGGTGCCGTAGAAGCGGACCGTGCCCGAGAGCCGGCCCGCAGCGATCAGCTCCTTCACCGCGAGCGCGGCGCCGAGGCTGGCCGCGCCGAAGAGGTTGTGCCCGCAGCCGTGACCGGGCGCGCCGGGCTGCAGGACGGCGCGCGCCGGCCCGGCCTTCTGCGACAGGCCGGGCAGCGCGGCGTACTCCCCGAGCACCGCGATCACCGGCCGGCCCGCGCCGTAGCTCGCGACGAACGCGGTGGGCATGCCGGCGAGGCCGCGCTCCACCCTGAAGCCGTGCTGCTCCGCGTAGCCGGACAGCAGCGCCGCCGATCGCGTCTCGAGCAGCGCCGTCTCCGCGAAGGACCAGACCTGGTCGGCCAGGGACACGAGCTCGGCCCGGCGCGCGTCGATCGTGGCGACGGCCGCGTCCTTCTTGCGCGCGTCGGCCCCGGAGGCGGCCCCGCCGGGTTTCGCGGAAGCGGTGCCGGGCGCGGCGAAGGCAAGCGCGAGTACGGCCGCCATCAGGGTCAGGGGCATCGGGCCAGCCTCCGGTAACGGGCCATTCTAAGCCGCGCCCCGCGCTGCTGGTAGGATGGGACGAGGGGGCGAGAGGCGACGTGGTCAGCAACGTGCCCGTGGCGGTCCGCGCGGCGTGCGCCTGCATCTCGATCGTCCTCCTGGCCCACCCCGCGGCCGGCCAGGAGGCGCCCGCTCCCGCGACCGCACCGGCCACACCGCCCGCCACGCCGACGGCCAGGGCCCCGCGCCGGCGTCCCCCGATCCGCCAGACGATCGACCGCCACGTGGAGCAGGTCCTGCGCGCCCACGAGATCCCCTGCGAGCGCGCGAAGCGCGAGGGCGTGCCGTGTTTTCCGGTCGACGTCGAGCGCGAGGGCCCGCGCTTCTCCGTGGCGGAGGCGCTGCGCCGCTACCGCAGCGACGGCGGGCCCGCCCCCGGCGTGCCGACGAACGCGGAGCTGCAGCAGCAGTTCTCGGGCGCGCCGCGCTCGGCCTCCGGCGGCGTCTCGACCGACCCCGTCTGCGGCGTGAAGCTGCTGCTGCGCTGGCTCGGCGGCAAGCCGACCAGCTTCTTCCTCTACCGGATCACGGACGCCCACGGCGAGCAGCGCCCGCTGCTCACGGATCGCCGGATCGATCCCGCGGCCCGACCCGAGTACCAGTACGAGTTCCTCGGCGAGTTCAAGGGCGAGTGCCAGGCGGTGGCGGCCTGGAGACAGGCGCTGCGCGAGGACGTCGCTCCGGCGGACTACGACTACACGGCGCTGCCGAAGACCGAGCGGCCCGCGGACGACGCCGGCGCACCGCCGCCCTAGCTTCGGCTATGCTTCGGCCGGCTTCGGGCGAGGAGGCAGCGATGAGCGAGAACGGGATCGGGCGGCGTGACTTCGTGAAGCTCGCGGCGGGCGGAGCGCTCGCCGTGCCGGCCCTCGGCGCGCGCGCCGAGGCGCAGGCGACGGGCTTCCCGCCGCGGCCGGCGAAGAAGAAGGCGCTCTTCGTGTATGGCGGCTGGGACGGCCATGAGCCGGCCAAGTGCCGGGACCTCTTCGTGCCGTGGCTGGAGAAGACCGGCTTCGAGGTGGTCGTCTCGGCGACGCAGGACCCGTACGCGGACGCCGCCCTCATGGGCACGATCGACCTCGTGGTCCAGGTCTGGACCATGGGCACGATCGCCAAGGAACCGCTGGCGGGGCTGCTCGCCGCGGTGAAGGCCGGCACCGGGCTCGCGGGCTGGCACGGGGGCCTCGGCGACGCCTACCGCCAGGAGACCGAGTTCCGCTACATGGTGGGCGGCGACTGGGTCGCGCACCCGGGCGGGATCATCGACTACACCGTGCAGATCGTGGACCACCAGGACCCCGTGACGGCGGGGCTGTCGGACTTCAAGGTGCACTCGGAGCAGTACCTGATGCACGTGAACCCGAACAACAAGGTGCTGGCGACGACCACGTTCGACGGCTCGCACGACGCCTGGATCGACGGCTCGACGATGCCGATCGCCTGGAAGCGGGTCTACGGCAAGGGGCGTGTCTTCTACACCTCGCTCGGCCACAGCGCGGACGTCTTCGCGATCCCGCAGGCGCTGGCGATCGCGCAGCGCGGCATGCTCTGGGCGAGCGAGAGCCGTTACGAGCCCACGCCGCGCCTCGTCGCC
>JBGASI010000068.1:0-12492 GCA_044229815.1 Vicinamibacteria bacterium
ATGGCCGAAGGTCCCGGGAAGGATCCCTCTCCCGGACCAGACGAGGCGCTCATGAACCACACGCGGACGGGCGGTATCGTGGCGATCCTCCTCCTGCTCTCGGCGTGCGGCGGCGGATCCCCCTCCTCTTCCTCCTCTGCGGACTATCCCGCCGTCCGGGGCGTCTACGGCAGCTACGGCGGGCTCAACGAGGGCGCCTCGGTGCAGCGCTGGATCGCGGCGGACCGGACCACCACGACCATCAGCTGCGGGGCCGTCACCACGATCACGCAGAACGGGGCGCAGTTCTCGGGCAGCGTGGACCGGCTCCCGCCGTGCGCCAGCCAGGCCACGTTCACGGGCGAGGTCGCGCGCGATGGTTCGATCCGCTTCACGCTCACGCAGGCGCGCTGGGGCGCCTGCAGCGCGAGCGGGCCCGGCCAGTACACGGGCATCGTCGTGCTCGGCAGCCTGCTCGCGAATGGCAGCGTCAGCGTCCAGTGCGACGACGGCCGGACGCTGACGATCGAGGAGCAGATCACCGGAAAGCTGCCGGTGCCGCCGACGACGGGCTAGGCCGCTACCAGACCTCGCAGCGCCGCTCCGGCGGGCGCACCATCGGCGTGTCGGCGGCGCAGCCGAAGGCCTGCTGGAAGTCCGGCAGGTTCGACAGCGGGCCGATCACGCGGTACTTGCCGACCGGGTGCGGGTCGCCCTGCACCATCAGCCGCTGCGTCTCGGGCCGGATCGCGTCGCCGCGGAACTGGCCCCAGGCCACGAAGAACTGCTGCTCCGGCGTGAAGCCGTCGAGTGTCGGCGCGGGCTTCGCCCGCAGCGCGATCCGCAGCGCCCTCAGCGCGACCTTCGCGCCGGCCAGGTCGCCGATCGACTCGCCGAGCACCAGCCGGCCGTTGTGGTGGATCCCCGGCTCGACGAAGTAGCCCTCGAACTGATCGACGACGCACTGCCCGCGCTGCTGGAACTGCTGCAGGTCCGCCGGGGTCCACCAGTTGGCGAGCCGGCCCTTCGCGTCGTACTGCGCGCCCTGGTCGTCGAAGCCGTGGCTGATCTCGTGGCCGATCACGACGCCGATCGCGCCGTAGTTGACGGGGTCGGCGGCGCTCACGTCGAAGGCCGGCGGCTGCAGGATCCCGGCTGGGAAGACGATCTCGTTCAGCAGCGGGTTGTAGTAGGCGTTCGAGGTGGGCGGCGTCATGCCCCAGCGCCCGCGATCGACGGGCTTGCCGATCTGCGCCCGGTCGTCGGCCACGGCGAAGCGCCGGCCCGCCACGACGTCGTTCCAGTAGCCCTCGCGCGTGATCGCGACCTGCGAGTAGTCCTTCCAGCGGTCGGGGTAGCCGATCTTCGGGTTGAAGCTCGCGAGCTTCTCGAGCGCCTTCGCCTTCGTGGCGGGGCTCATCCAGTCGAGGCCGGAGATCGTCTGGCCCATCGCGACGAGCAGGTTCTTCACGAGCTCCTGCATGCGCGCCTTGGCCTGCGGCGGGAAGTGCTTCTCGACGTACTTGCGGCCGAGCGCCTCGCCGAGCGCCACGTCCGTCGACTCGGCGCAGCGCTTCCAGCGCGGCTTCATCTCGGCCGCGCCGCCGAGGTACTTCTCGTAGAACTCGAAGTCCTCCTTCACGAACGGCGCCGAGAGCGCCGGCGCCGCCGCGTGCACGAGGTGCCAGCGCAGGTAGGCCTTCCACTCCGCGAGCGACCCCTGCCCGAGCAGCCGGTCGAGCGACCTCATGAACTCCGGCTGCTGTACGTTGAGCGCGGCGCGGGGCAGGCCAGCCTCCTTGAGGTAGCCGGGCCAGTCGAACAGCGGCGTCAGGTTGGTGAGCGCGACGAAGTTCGTCAGGTGGTCGGTGGCCCTCGGGTCCCGCAACGCGACGTTGTCGAGCGAGGCGAGCGCGAGCTGCTTCTCGAAGGAGAAGACCGCCTCGGCGCCCCGGCGCGACTCGGCCCGGGTCGCCCCAGCCAGCTCGAGCAGGTGCGCGACGTGCACCTTGTACTTCTCGCGCGCCTCCTGGAAGCGCGGTTCCGTCTTCAGGTAGTAGTCGCGGTCGGGCAGGCCGAGGCCCGAGGCGTAGATGTCGGCGATCACCCGGGTCGGGTCGTGGTTGTCGGGGGAGGACGTGAGGCCGAACGGCACCGGGATCGCCATCGCGTGGAAGCGGCCGATCGCCTTGAGGACGCCGTCCAGGCTGGTGATCGCGTCGAGCTCGGCCAGCATCGGCTTGAGGGGCTCGAGTCCCAGCTCCTCGACGTGCTTCTCGTCCATGCAGGCGCCGTAGTGGTCGCCGATCAGCTGCTCGACGCTGCCTTTCGGCCAGTCCGTTCGTGCCGACACCTCGTCGAGGATCGTCTTCAGCTGTTCCTTGGCGCCCTCGCCCGCCGCCCAGCGCCGGCTCCAGCGCACCATCGAGGGCGGGATCGGGTTCTGCGCCCGCCAGGCGCCGTTCGCGAACTCGAAGAAGTCGCCGCAGGGATCGACCGAGCGGTCGAGGTCGCCCGTCTCGACGCCCTTCACGGCCTGCGCGGGGGCGGCGGGCAGGGCGGCGGCGCAGCCGAGCGTCAGGGCCAGGAACGCGGCAGGGTGGAGTCGCATGGGCGTGTCCTTTCGTCGGGAACCGGCGGGAACTCGGCGGCCCTCAGCGCCGCGGCGGCAGGTACTCCCCGGCGACCTCGAGCGCGAGCGCCCGCGGGTCGAGGTCGTCGCGGTTGCAGAGCACGACGACGCTCGTGCGGTCGTCGACGAAGCGCTCGATCGCCGTGCGGAAGCCCAGCGTCTCGCCGTGGTGCCACTGCCGCGCGCGGCCGTGCCAGGGGTCGAGGAACCAGCCGAAGCCGTAGGCGACCGGCTCGCCCGGCGCGAGGTCGTCGCCGCCCTGCGGGCCCGCCGGCCAGCGCGGGACGCTGCCGTCGACGAGCCGCACCGGCTCGAGCGCCGGCTTCATGGCGGAAGGCGAGACGAGCGTCCCGTCGCGCAGGGCCTCGTCCCAGCGGGCCAGGTCCTCGAGGCTCGAGTAGACGCCGCCGTCGCCGAGCGTCGCGGAGGTCGGGCTCTGGTCGGCCTCGCGGAACGAGGCGCCCTCGCGCACGTGGCCGAAGGCGCGCCCGGCCACCTCGTTCTTCCCCGCCTCGTAGGCGAGCGTGTGGTCCATGCCCAGGGGCGCGAAGACGCGCGCGCGCAGGAACTCGCCGAAGGGCCGTCCCGACACGCGCGCGACCACGAGGCCGAGCACGACGTAGCCGGAGTTGCTGTACGCCCAGCGCGTCCCCGGCTCGAACAGCCCGCGCTTCTCGGCGCGCAGCAGCGCGAGCACCTCCTCGTCGCGGATCTGGCGCTGCGGCGTCCAGATCGGCTCCCGCCCCTGCTCGGCGGCCGCCATCAGCGTCTCGTAGTCGGGCAGGCCGGACGTGTGGGTCAGCAGCTGGCGGATGGTGATCGCGCGGCCGTACGCCGGGAAGGCCGGGAAGACGTCGGTGAGCGCCTGCTCGTAGCGGAGCTTGCCGTCGCGCACGAGCAGCTCGACGGCCGTCGCCGTGATCGCCTTCGTCATCGACGCGAGGCGGAAGCCCGTCGCCTCGTCGATCCGCGCGCGCGTCCGCAGCTCGCGCGCGCCGAAGCCGCGCTGGACGACCGTCTGGCCGGCCTGACGCACCAGCACCGCGGCCCCGGGCTCGTCACGACCGACCGTGCGCTCGAACAGCGCCGCGGTCCGGGCCCCGGCCTCCCGCGTGCGGCCGCCCGGGGCGTGGTCCCGCGCGCCGCCGGGCGCGGGAGCGCCGGCGGCGAACAGGAGCGACACGAGGGCCACGGCGCCCGGACGGGTCAAGGTGTCGCCGCCTCCTTCGCCCGATCGTACACGCGCTTGAGGTTCAGCGCCGGGCCGAAACCACCCTCCATCTTCACGATCAGCAGGATGCGGCTGCGGTCCGGGACGAGCTCCCAGGTCTCCACGAGCTTGCCGCCGCGAGCGTTTCTCTTCTCGACGACGAGCTTGCCTTCCTTCCACTGCGTCTTGATCTCGGCGTTGCCGTTGTCGGTCTTGTACGGCTTGCCGTTCGGGTGCAGGTTGCGCGTCGCGCCGTACTGCTCGGTGATCACGATCTCGGGCTCGGTCGCGGTGATCGTCAGCTCCTCGGCGGGCTCGAACAGCGAGCGCATCGCCTCGCGCGGGTCGTCGTCGCCCCCCGTGCCGGGCGGTGGTCCCATGCGCCCGCCACCGGGCCCGCCCATGCCCCCGCCGCGCCCGCCCATCCCGCCGCCACCGGGCCCGCCCATGCCTCCGCCGCCCCGCCCGCCCCGGCCCTCACCGGCTTCGCGCATCTTCTCGCGCGCGTCGTCGCTGAGCTGCTTGTTGTAGACCCAGCGGCCGGAGAGATCGACCGAAACCGGGGCCTTCGTCTTGTCCTCGGCGTGGGCGCGCGCGGGAGAGGCCGCGACCACGGCCAGCGCGAGCGCGCACGGGACGACCGTCCTGCGCAGCTCCATTCGAGCCTCCTTCGCCGCGCCGCGAGCGGCCGCGGCAGCAGTCCTCGACTCGATTAGACGACAGCCGCGCCGAACGAATCGTAAAGGGTTCGCAAAACGACGTCCGCCCGACGCTCAGCGCTCGGCTGCCCAGGCGAGCCCGTCGGCCACCGGGCCGGCGTCGATCAGGCGGGCGAGCGTCCACTGCGCGAGGTCGATCTCGGCCACCTTGGCGCTGGCGTCGCAGGAGACGTAGGCGACGCGACCGTCGGGGCGCACCAGCACCTCCTGCGGCGCCTTCGGCACCTCGATCGTGCGGGCCGTCTCCATCGTGCGCAGGTCGACGACGCCGACCTGGCCGAGGCCGGGCAGGGCGACCAGGAGCCAGCGGCCGTCGGGCGTCGGCGCGGTGCCGTAGGCGATCCCGGGCAGGGCGATCCAGCGGGAGAGGCGGCTGGTGGCGGCGTCGATCACGGCGAGGCGCGGCGCGTCCTGGTCGGCGGTGAACAGCCACTTCTCGTCCACCGACAGGGCGATCCGCTGCGCCTTCTTCGCGACCGGGATCACGGCGATCACCCGGCGCTCCTTGATGTCGATCGCGCTGACGGTGCCGGGGCCGACGTTCGAGGTCCAGGCGCGGCGGCCGTCCCGGGACAGCGCCAGCATGTGGGACTCCGGCTGGCCCGTCGGGATGCGGTCCACGACCGTGTTCGTGCGCGGGTCGACGACCGTGATCGACTGCGTCAGCTCGGTGGTGACGTAGAGCCGGCCGTCGGCGCCGAAGGCCGCGGCGTGCGGGCGCGTCGGGAGGCCGAGGTCGATCACGGCCACGCGCTTGCGCAGCCGCACGTTGACCACGTCGAGGGTGCGCCCGTCGCTGCCGGGACGGCCCACGCCCGAGTCGCCGTAGATCGGCAGGTAGGCGTAGCGGCCGTCCGGTGACGCGACCACCTCGTGGGCGGTGACGCCGCTCTGGACGACGCTCGCGATCGTCCGGCCGGACGCGGGGTCGACGATGCCGAGTGTGTGGTCGCCCTTGTTCGCGACGAGCAGCCTGCCGGCGACGGGCTGCGCCTCCTCGCCGTGCGCGAGCGCCACCCCGATCCACAGCATCGCCAGCACCGTCACGCGCCTTCTCGGCATGGAGGCCTCCGTGGCCGCAACCCTACCACGCGCGACGAGCACCGGCTCGGGTAGGATCGGCCTCGTGATGGACACCAAGCCCGCCGGCGAACGCCTCCTCTCCCTCGATACCTTCCGCGGCGCCACCATCGCGGGGATGATCCTGGTCAACTGCTCGGGCGACGGCGCGACGACCTACTGGCCGCTGCTGCACCAGCCGTGGCACGGCTGGACGCCGACCGACCTGATCTTCCCGTTCTTCGTCTTCATGGTCGGGATGTCGCTCGTCTTCTCGCAGCGGATCGGCTTCCGCGCCGCGCTCGCGCGCGCGCTCAAGCTGGTGGCGCTCGGCCTGGTCGTCAACTTCTCGACCGGGGGCTTCGCGCTGCCCCTGCGCTTCGCCGGCGTCCTGCAGCGCCTCGGCCTGTGCTACCTCGCCGCCTGGGCCGCCCGGCGCTGGCTCTCCGCCAAGGGCCAGGCCGTCCTCGCCGTCGTGCTGGTGCTCGGCTACTGGGCCCTGATGACGCAGGTGGTCGGCCCCGAGGGCTTCCCTCCGAACCTCGAGCCGGAGACGAACCTCTCGGCGCAGCTCGACCGCATCGTGCTGAGCGGCCACCTGTACCGCTGGACGAAGACCTGGGACCCGGAGGGCGTGCTGTCGACGCTGCCGGCTGTCGCGAGCGCGCTCCTCGGCCTCGTCGCCGGCGGCTGGCTGCGCTCGCCGCGCGCGCAGCGGCCGAAGGCGATCGGCTTCGTGGCCGTCGGCCTCGGCCTGTTCGCCCTCGGCATCGGCTGGGGCGAGGCCGCGCCCGCGTGGCTGCGGTTCCCGGTCAACAAGGGCCTGTGGAGCCCCTCGTTCGTGCTGCTGACGGCGGGGCTCGCGTCGACGCTGTTCGGCCTGACCTGGTGGGTCGTGGACGTGCGCGGCCTGCGGCGCTGGACGCGGCCCTTCGTCACGTACGGCCGCAACGCGATCGCCGTCTACGTCGGCTCCGAGCTGCTGTCGGGGCTGCTCGACGCGATCGGCTGGACCTCGGCCGGCGGCTTCCTGAACCTCCAGGCGAGGATCCACCGGGCCCTCTTCCTGAGCTGGCTGCCGCCCTACCCGGCCGCCCTGGCCTACGCGCTCGCCACGGTGCTGCTGTGGTACGGCGTCGCGTGGTGGATGGAGCGGCGGGGGGTCTTCCTCAAGGTGTGAAGCCGCCCGTCGAGTGTGCGAGACTGTCCGCTCACACCAACACCAGCCGCTCTGTCCACTCGACCCGGGAGGCCTCATGACCCGCCTGCCGCTCGCGCACCGCCGGACCGGCGTTCTGCTCGCAGCAGCCTTGCTGCTCGCTCCGCTCGGCTCGCGGCCCGCCTCCGCCCTCGATCCCTCGCCGCTCGCCGCGCGGATCGATGCGGCGCTCGCGGCGAACCGCGCGGAGCTGATCGAGTGGCGCCGTCACCTGCACCAGCACCCCGAGCTCGGGAACCAGGAGCTCGAGACCGCGCGCTTCGTCGCCGAGCACCTGCGCTCGTTCGGGCTCGAGCCGAGGACCGGCGTGGCGAGGACCGGCGTCGTGGCCGTGATCGAGGGCGGCCGGCCCGGGCCGGTGGTCGCGCTGCGCGCGGACATGGACGCCCTGCCGGTCGCCGAGGCGGTCGAGCTGCCCTTCGCCAGCCGGGCCACCGCGACCTGGGAGGGCAAGACGGTCGGCGTCATGCACGCCTGCGGTCACGACACGCACGTCGCGATGCTGCTCGACGTGGCGAAGGCGCTCGTTTCCGTGAAGAAGGACCTCCCCGGCAGGGTGGTCCTCCTGTTCCAGCCCGCCGAGGAGAGCGTGCCGCTCGCCGAGCAACCCGCCGGGGCCGAGCTGATGGTCAAGGAGGGCGTGCTCGACAGCCCGAAGGTCGACGTCGTCTTCGGCCTGCACGTCTTCGGGCAGCTGCAAAGCGGCGTCCTCGGCTACCGGCGTGGTCCCCTGCTCGCCGCCGCCGACCGCTTCGAGATCCAGGTCCAGGGCCGCCAGACGCACGGCTCGAAGCCGTGGGCTGGGATCGACCCGATCGTCGTCGGCAGCGAGATCGTGGGGGCGCTGCAGACGGTGGTCTCGCGCTCGCTCGACATCACCCGCGAGCCCGCCGTCGTCAGCGTCGGCCAGTTCGAGGCGGGCGTGCGCAACAACATCATCCCCGACCGCGCGCGGCTCGTCGGCACGATCCGCACCTTCGACGAGGCGATGCGCGCGGACGTCCACGCGCGGGTGCGGCTGATCGCCCAGGGCGTGGCCGCGGCGCACGGCGCCACGGTGCAGGTCGCGATCGAGCGCGGCTACCCGGTGACGGTCAACGACCCTGCGCTCACGGAGCGGATGCTGCCGACGCTCGAGCGGGTCGCGCCCGGGCAGGTCCGCGAGCTGCCCAAGGTCACCGGCTCCGAGGACTTCTCGTTCTTCGCGAACAAGGTCCCGGGGCTGTTCGTGATGGTCGGCGTCACGCCGGCCGACCAGATGGCGAGCGCGGCCAGCAACCACTCGCCCCTCTTCTACGTCGACGAAGGCGCTCTGCCCGCCGGCGCCCGCGCGCTCGCCCTGCTCGCCGCGGACTACCTGCAGGCGGGCAAGGCGGCCCGCTAACGCCGCGGCCGGCCGACGGCCCGGCCGCGGCGTGCGGGGTGGGTCTAGCGGACCCCCATCTCCCGGATCAGGTGGGACGCGCCGTCGACCTCCGACATCACCCAGAGCATGTAGCGCACGTCCGCGTGGATCGAGCGCGTGTTCACGGCGTCGAACAGGAAGTCGGAGGCGATCGTGTCGTAGGTGCCGTCGAACAGCAGCCCGACCAGCTCGCCCTTGCCGTTGAGGGTCGGCGAGCCCGAGTTGCCGCCGGTGGTGTCGACCGTGGAGAGGAAGTCGACGGGCACGTCCCCGAGCGCGGGGCTCGCGTACGGGGTCGCCTTGCCCGCGCGCAGCGCCTTGATCGCCTCGAGCTGGCGCGCGGGCGCGTTGAACTCGCCCTCGCCGGTCGCCTTCTGCTCGATGCCCTTGAGCGTGGTGTAGGCCGTCCACTGGGTGCCGTCGGCGCCGGGCTTGCTCTTCACCGTGCCGAAGGTGACGCGCAGCGTGCTGTTCGCGTCCGGGGCCACGAGGCCGCCGGCCTTGGCGAGCAGCGCCTGCATGTAGCGGGGACGCAGGCGCGACTGCAGGCCCTGGCGGCGCTTCTGCGCCTCGCGGTTCTGCTGGTAGAGCGGGTCGAGCGCGAGCGCGAGGTCCACCATCGGGTCCTTGGTCGCGGCGATCTCGGCGGTCGTCCTGCCGAGCAGCCCGAGGCGGAACTCCTTGTCGAAGAGCTTCGTGCCCGCGATCAGCTTGTCGAGGTAGGCCGCGATCGCCTTCTCGGAGTCCGCCTTCGCCATGCCCGGCGTCAGCCCGATGGCCTTGTCGAGCGCGACGATCCGCTGCTCGGCGGGCAGCGCCGCCACGAAGCCGAGCGACCAGGCCAGCAGCGCCTTGTCCAGCCGCGCGTCGAGGCTGCGCTGCGCCCGCTCCTGTCCCTCCCGGATACGGTCCCAGTTGCGCTGCTGGTACTCCGGCTCGCGGTCCATGTCGTTCTTCTTGGCCTTCTCGACCGAGAGCAGGTGGGCGGTGTGGGCGGCGTTGAGCATCCCGGAGGACATGAACACGGAGCCGAAGACGGCGTCGCGTTCGCGCGTCTTCTCGCTCTCGGCCTGCAGCGCGGCGAGGGCCGGCAGCACGTCGCCGTACTCCTTCTGGCGCGCGGGGTCGGCCGCGATCCAGGCGGCGAGCTCCTGCTCGTTCCTCTGCTTCTGGGCGAGGATGCCGCCCTTGACGAGGCCCTCGAGCTGGCCCTTGCGGTTGGTGAGCGAGTTGTTGAGCCCGCGCAGGCGGCCGGCGGCCTTGATCCGCAGCTCGGGGTCGCTCTTGCCGAGCGCCTCGAGCAGCGCGATCTGCTCCTGCGCGCCCTTGACGAAGCGCGGGAAGCTCCACTCGGTCGTCTCCTTCACCTCGGCGTAGGTCTGGTGGCGCTGGGTGCGGCCCGGGTAGCCCACCACGAACACGAGGTCGCCCTCGCGGGTCCCGGCGCCCTGGACGGGCAGCCAGTGCGCCGGCTTGTACGGCACGTTGTCCTTCGAGAAGGCGGCGGGCTTGCCGTCCTTGCCGACGTAGGCGCGGAAGAACGACCAGTCGCCCGTGTGCCGCGGCCAGCGCCAGTTGTCCGTCTCGCCGCCGAAGTTGCCGATGCCGGCGGGCGGCGCGTAGACCGTGCGCACGTCCTGGATCTCGAGCTGCGCGATCTCGAAGTACTTGAAGCCGCCGAAGAAGGAGTCGACGCGGCAGCGCAGCCCGCCCGTCTCGCAGGCCGCGGTGCGCTCCTTGATCCGCCGTTCGACGAGGTCGAAGCGCTTGCGGTCGTCGAGCTTCGGGTCGATCTTCCCGGTGATCGCGTCGGTCACTTCCTTCACCGAGACGGTCACGAACACGCGCGAGCCCGGGCCGTTCGAGACCTCTTCCTCCCGCGTCTTCGCCAGGAAGCCGTCGACCAGCAGGTTCTTCTGCGGGGTCGAGTTGTACTGCAGCGCGCCGACGGCGCAGTGGTGGTTCGTCACGATCAGGCCGTCGGGCGAGACGAACGACGCCGTGCAGCCGCCGAGCGAGACGATCGCGCCCATCGGCTGGCCGGTGAGGTCGGCGAAGGCCGCCGGGTCGCCCTCGAAGCCCATGGCCTTGAGCTTCGCGGCCAGGTCGGGGATCTGCTGCGGCATCCACATCCCCTCGTCGGCGGGGACGGGCGCGGGCGCGAGGAACGCGGCCGCGAGTACGACGAGCATGAGGCGGAGGGTCTTCAAGGGGTTCTCCTCAGATCAGGCACCGCCGGTGGCGGCGGCACGCCCCAAGGATAGCCGACGCCACGCTGGTCCGAACGTACTAGTGCGCAGGGAGGATCGGCCGCGCGTCGCGGCCGCCTACAATCGAGCCGAGGCCCCGATCCCACCCGCCATCCTCGTCTGGGGGCCCCGGGAGGCATTCAACATGAACGTTCGCACGAAGAGGACGCTGCAGGTGCTGGCCGTGCTGGCCGTGCTCGCGCTGGCGCTGCCGGTCTCGAACCTGTTCGTCGGCTCGCCCTCCGGCACGCCGATCACCGCCGCCGCGAAGGACCCGGGAGCCGTGCAGGCCGCTCGCGTGCTCGAGCGCAGCTGCGCGAGCTGCCACGTGCCCGGCGTGCCCGCCCCGTTCTACGCCGCCCTGCCCGTCGCCTCGGGCATCATCTCGCGCGACATCGCGCTCGGCCTGCGCGACTTCGACCTGGCCGCGGGCCTTGCCTCGCAGCCGGTACCCGAGCCCGTGCTGGCGAGGATCGAGCGCGAGGTGGCGGGCGGCGAAATGCCGCCCCTGCCCTACGTCGCGCTGCACTGGAACGCGGCCCTCGGCACGGCGAACAAGGACGCGGTGCTCTCGTGGGTGAAGGCGTCGCGCGCCGCCCAGGCCGCCCCCGGGGTGCCGCAGCCGCTGCAGGCGGCGCTTCTCCGCCCGCTCCCGGAGAAGATCGCGCACGACCCGGCGAAGGCCGCGCTCGGCGAGAAGCTCTACCACGACAAGCGGCTCTCGGGCGACGACACCGTCTCCTGCGCCTCCTGCCACGACCTGGCGCTCGGCGGAACCGACCAGCACCGCGTGTCGGAGGGCATCCGCGGCCAGAAGGGCGGCATCAACGCGCCGACCACGTTCAACTCCGCGCTCAACTTCGTGCAGTTCTGGGACGGCCGCGCGCCGACGCTCGAGGCGCAGGCCGGCGGACCGCCGATGAACCCCGTCGAGATGGGCTCGAGCGGCTGGCCGCAGATCGTGGACAAGCTGAACAAGGACAAGGCCCTGCGCAAGGAGTTCGAGGCCGTCTACCCGGAGGGCTTCAGCGACAAGACGATCACCGGCGCGATCGCGGAGTTCGAGCGCACGCTCGTCACGCCGAACTCGCGCTTCGACAAGTACCTCGCGGGCGACCAGGCCGCGCTGTCGGCGGAAGAGGCGCACGGCTACGAGGTCTTCAAGGCGACGGGCTGCGCCACCTGCCACGTCGGCGAGCTGCTCGGCGGCAGGTCGTACGAGGTGCTGGGCCGGCGCGCCGACTACTTCAAGGAGCGCGGCGACCCGCTGACCGACGCCGACAACGGCCGCCACAACCAGACCAAGCTGGAGCGCGATCGCCACGCCTTCAAGGTCCCGACGCTGCGCAACGTGGCGAAGACGTTCCCGTACTTCCACGACGGCTCGCGCCAGACCCTCGCCGGCGCCGTGGAGGCGATGGCCCGCTTCCAGCACGGCGCGGCGCTGTCGCAGAAGGACACCGAGGACGTCGTCAAGTTCCTCGGCACGCTGACCGGCGAGTACAAGGGCAAGTCGCTCTAGCCGCGTGCTAGCATCCGGGCCTCCGCTCGGGAGGCCCGGATGCCCACAGCCGACCGCCGACGTCCGCGCGAGCTCGCGGCGGCGGCCCTGCGATTCTTCGGCGTCGTCGGCGTCGTATTGGGCTTGGTGCTCGCCTACGCGAACCGCGTGGTGTTCGACGACGCGGCCTTCGCCGAGCGCTCCGCCGCCGCCCTGGGCGACCCGCGGGTCGCCGCCTTCGTGGCCGAGCGCATCGCCGACGAGGTGACGGCGCGCAACCGCGACCTGCTGGCGGTGCGGCCGGTCATCGTGGCGGCGGCGCGGACCGTGGTCGCCTCGGAGGCGTTCCGCGCCCTCTTCCGCCGCGCCACGCAGAGCGCCCACGCCCTGGCGATCTCCCAGGGCGCCCGGCAGGTCGTGCTGTCGCTGCCCGACTTCGCCGTGCTGCTCAACAGCACGGTCGCGCGCCTGCAGCCGGACGTCGCGGCGAAGCTGCCGTCCGGCGTCCGGGCGCAGCTG
>JBGASI010000618.1:0-2729 GCA_044229815.1 Vicinamibacteria bacterium
GGTCCGGCTCCTGCTTCTTGTAGGCCGGCGCGAGCTGCCGCAGGGCCTCCGCCGGGTCGCCCAGGGCCAGGGCCACCAGCCGGGGATCCTCCTCGGCCAGCCACTCGGCCCGCATCCACTCGTAGTAGTAGCCCTGGCTCTCGAGGAACAGCTCGAGCGGCGCGGCCGAAGGCGGCAGCCTGAAGCGCAGGCGGTAGGCGTCGCGCGGGTGCGTGACGAGGTGGCGACCGGTCGCCAGCAGTGCCTCGGCCGCCTCGTCGCGACGCCCGTCACGCTCGACCGAGACGGGCGCGAGCCGCGTGGCGTCCGTCGGCGCGCCGAGCCGCGCGAGCGTCACCGAGGCGAGGCGCCAGTGTCCCCGCGCGAGCCGCAGCCGCGCGCGCAGCGGCCCGGCGCCGCTTCCCTCGAAGGGCAGCACCCGCAGGTCGCCGGCGATCGGGCCGGGCTCGTCGAAGCTCCCGATCGATCGCCACGGCCCGGCGCCCTCGGCGACCTCCACGTCGATCCCGCCGAGCACGCGCGCCATGCCCATCGCCCGTCGCCCGGCCTCGGGACCGCCCCGCTCGATCGCCGCCAGGAACTCGCCCGCCCCGCGGCCGACGTGGGCCATCGTCTGGTAGAACAGGAAGGTCGACAGCAGCGTCTGGCGCGCGCCGATCGCGAGGCCGAGCGCGCCGCGGGCCGGCGGGAAGACCAGCTCGACGGTCTCGCGCGTCGCGAGGTCCGCGGCATCGGCGGTCGAGACGCGGTCCGCGCCGGGGCCCGTGCCGAGCGAGGCCAGGCAGTCGCCTTCGGGCGCCTGGCAGGCCACGGGTGGGATCGGCGCCGACGCCGGATGGAAGCGGTCGTCGATCCCGGCCAGCACGCGCCCACCCGGGGGGCGCGGGACCGCCAGCAGCCGGGCCTGGCGCACGGCGTGCGTCTCGAGCGCCTCGTTGCGCATCGTCAGGGTGACGGTCGAGCCTCCCGGTCGCGCCAGGAGCAGCGCGTCGACGTCGTCCGCCTCGAGCGCGCGCGCGATCGAGCCCGAGAAGCCCTCGGCCTGGGGACGATCGGGCTCGCGCCCGTCGATCCCCTCGACGTAGAACGTCGGACACGAGCCGAAGCAGCCCTTCGGGTTCACCACGCAGTAGCCGGTGAGCGTCCCGAGCACGGTCGTCGTCACCGCGAGGGCGCCCAGGCCCACCGAGGTGATCGACTCCGGGGCGTTCGTCTCGAGCAGCGCCACTTCGTCGAGGGCGACGTCCTGGCGGGTCGTGGGCCCTTTCGCCTCGCGCGTCGCGCTGTAGGCGCGCCCGCTGCCGGAGAGGCGGTCCCGCCCCGGCGCCACGGTCCACTCGTCGAGGACGATCAGCTCGCCCGACTTGAGGTGGACCTTCAGTTCGGCCCGCTCTTCCGTGCGGACGACGGGAGCGGGCTCGTGAAGCTCGGGCTCCCGGATACGAATGGAGCAGCCGCTGGAAACCAGGCCCAGCAGCAGGGCGCTCCTCAGAGCGCGAACGACATGGCCGCGGATCGTCCTCATGTCCGGACGATGGGCGCCGCCTTCGGCTGGTGCCAGGCCCGGTGGGACACTTCCCGTACTGTCCCAGCCATGGGGCGCCCAGCGGCGACGCCGTTTGCCTCCGCCGGGGCGACTGCCGACAATGGTGCGAATGAGCGATTCCCGCGTCAGCGGCCCCCTGGCGGGTCCCGGGGTGGCGCCGGCCGACGGCCTCATCGAGGGCTTCGCCCCGGAGGCGCTGCGCCACTTCTACCGCTCGGTCCTGCTGCCCCGCATGATCGAGGAGAAGATGCTGGTCCTGCTGCGCCAGGGCCGGCTCTCCAAGTGGTTCTCCGGCATCGGCCAGGAGGCGATCGCGACGGGCGTCGTCACGGCGCTCGAGGCGGACGACTACGTCCTGCCGATGCACCGCAACCTGGGCGTCTTCACCGGGCGCGACCTGCAGCTGCCGCAGCTGTTCCGGCAGCTGCTCGGCCGCGAGGGCGGCTTCACGAAGGGGCGCGACCGCACGTTCCACTTCGGCGCGCTCGACAAGGGCATCGTGGGGATGATCAGCCACCTCGGCGCGATGCTGCCGGTGGCCTGCGGCCTC
This sequence comes from Vicinamibacteria bacterium, assembly GCA_044229815.1. GTDB lineage: Bacteria > Acidobacteriota > Vicinamibacteria > Fen-336 > Fen-336 > DATBSL01. Next base: position 2,097 of record JBGASI010000618.1, read on the forward strand.
GCGCTCGCGGCGCAGCGCCGGGGCGAGCGGCGCGTGGCCGCGGCCTTCACCGGTGACGGGGCCACGAGCGAGGGCGACTTCCACGAGGCGCTGAACCTGGCGGCCGTCTGGAAGCTGCCGGTCGTGTTCGTGATCGAGAACAACCAGTGGGGGCTCTCGACGCCCGCGCACGAGCAGTACGCCTGCCGCAACCTGGCCGATCGCGGCATGGGCTACGGCATGCCGGGGCAGGTGGTCGACGGCAACGACCTGCTGGCGGTGCACCGCGCCGTGCGCCGGGCGGCCGAGCGGGCGCGACGCGGCGACGGGCCGACGCTGCTCGAGTTCAAGACCTTCCGCATGCGCGGCCACGAGGAGGCCTCGGGAACCGACTACGTCCCGCCGGAGCAGCTCGCCGAGTGGGCGAAGAAGGACCCGCTGCGGCGCTACGAGGCCTTCCTGCTCCAGCAGGGGCTCTTCTCGGAGGCGGATTTCGCGGCCATCCGCGCCGCCTACAAGGCGCGCATCGACGCGCTCGCGGACGAGGCGCTCGCCGCGCCGGAGCCGCGCTCGACGCCGCAGGAGAAGCTGGCCGACGTCTTCGCGCCCAGCCTGCTGCTGCCGTCGCCCCCGACGCCGCAGCAGCTCGCCGAG
>JBGASI010000619.1:0-2728 GCA_044229815.1 Vicinamibacteria bacterium
CGAGCTGCCGTGGGCCGTCGCGACGCCGCCGGCCGCCGCGACGCCGCCCCCGGCGGCCGCTCCGGCGCCCGAGCCGACGCTGATGCCCGAGGCCCCTGCTGAAGAGCCGGAGATCGTCGAGGAGCAGGGCGCGTTCGAGGCGGTGCTGGAGGAGGATCTCGACTTCGGGCCGAACGATTACGCGCCGGAGTTGCACGGGAGCGACGACGCGGCGATGGCCGCCGAGTTCGGGGGCGGCATCGCGACGCTGCCCCCGCTGCCGCCGTCGGAGCAGGAGGGTCCGACGGGGCAGTTCGCCGCCCTGGTTCGGGACGAGCTGGAGCCGTCGGTCGACGTGGGCGCGTACGGACCGGGCTCCGTCCCGCTGGGAGAGACCGTGTTCGAGCCGGAGCCCGAGCCGGCCGCCGTGGCTTCCGAGCCCGAGCCGCCGGAGCCGGCGCCCGAGCTGGTCGGCTCGCCCCACCACGAGCCCGCGTTCTTCGAGGTCGAACCCGAGCCCGACACCCTGGTGCCGCGCCCGGCGTTCGAGGCGCAGCCGCAGCCGCCCGAGCCCGAGGAGGATCCTGCCGCGACGTCGGAAGTGGCCGCGTCTGCCGCCGCGCCGCCGCCGCAGGCGACGGCCGTGGCGGCGGCTGTCGACGAGCGGACGACACTGATGCCCCGGCCCGTGTTCGACGAGCCGGAGACCGCCGCCGCCGCGCCGGTGCCGCCCCCTGCGGTGGTCCCCGCGCCCCCGGCGCCCGCCGTCTCGTTCGCCGACGTGATGGCCCCGGCCGCGGAGCCGCCCGCGCCCCCGCCCTCCGAGACGGCCTCCGTCGCGGTGCCCGTCGACATGGTGGAGAAGATCGCCCAGCGGGTCGTGGCGCAGATCTCGGAGAAGGCGGTGCGCGAGATCGCCTGGGACGTCATCCCCGACCTCGCCGAGACCCTGATCAAGCAGGAGCTCGAGCGCCTGAAGGCCGAGCTCGCCAAGCTCTGAGGGCGGCGGGACGCGCCCGCCGCGTCCGCCGCGTCTCACGAAGGCCGCCCACGAGAGGAGTCGTACGACCTTGCCCATCACCATCGACGCCACCGCCCTGAGCGCCCACTTCGAGTCGAAGCTGGCCGAGGAGAAGTGGGACCGGCTCTGGAACGAGTGGGGCGTGCACCGCTACGACGCCGACGACGCGCGCGCGACCTACGTGGTCGACACCCCGCCGCCGACGGTGTCGGGCTCGCTGCACGTCGGCCACGTCTTCAGCTACACGCAGACGGACGTGCTCGCCCGCTTCCAGCGCATGCGCGGCAAGAACGTCTTCTACCCGATGGGCTGGGACGACAACGGCCTGCCGACCGAGCGCCGGGTCCAGAACTACTTCCACGTGAAGTGCGAGCCGCACGTCGCCTACGAGCCCGGCCTCGCGCTGCCCATGGCCGACGACGCCACGCGCAAGCAGCCGGCGCGCAAGGTCTCGCGGGCGAACTTCATCGAGCTGTGCCTCGCGCTCACCGTCGAGGACGAGAAGGCGTTCAAGGCGCTCTGGCAGAGGCTCGGTCTCTCCGTCGACTGGGCGCTCGAGTACTCGACGATCAGCGAGGCCGCGCGGCGGGCCGCGCAGTGGAGCTTCCTGGACCTGTTCCGCAAGGGCCAGGTCTTCCAGGTGGAGGCGCCGACGCTCTGGGACGTCGACTTCCGCACCGCCGTCGCGCAGGCGGAGGTGGAGGACCGGCCCCAGAAGGGCGCCTTCCACGACGTGCGGTTCGGGGTCGAGGGCGGCGGCTCGTTCGTGATCGCGACCACGCGGCCCGAGTTGCTGCCCGCCTGCGTCGGCGTCGCCGCGCACCCCGAGGACGAGCGCTATCGCGGCCTGTTCGGCCGTCGCGCGATCACGCCGCTGTTCAAGGTGCCGGTGCCGATCTTCGCCAGCGAGCTGGTCGACCGCGAGAAGGGCACCGGCATCCTGATGGTCTGCACGTTCGGCGACGCCACCGACGTGCAGTGGTGGCGCGAGCAGAAGCTGGCGCTGCGGCAGGTGGTGGGGCGCGATGGCCGCCTGGCGCCGGCCGACTTCGCTTCGGACGCCTACCCGAGCCTCGACCCCGGCGCCGCCGCGCTGGCGTACGCGGAGCTGGCCGGCAGGTCGGTGCGCGAGGCGCAGAGGCGCATCGTGGAGCTGCTGCGCGACCCGGCGGGCTCGGCGGCCGGCGACGGCCTCGCGCCGCTGGTCTCCGACCCGCGCCCGCTCGAGCACCCCGTGAAGTTCTACGAAAAGGGCGACCGGCCGCTCGAGTTCATGACCTCCCGGCAGTGGTTCGTGCGCATCCTCGAGCACAAGCAGCGCCTGATCGAGGTCGGCGAGCGCGTGCGTTGGCACCCCGACTTCATGGGCCTGCGCTTCCGCAACTGGACCGAGAACCTGAACCTCGACTGGTGCATCAGCCGGCAGCGCTACTTCGGCGTGCCGTTCCCGCTGTGGTACGCGGTGCGCGAGGACGGCGCGACCGACTTCTCGCGGCCGCTGCTGGCGAGCGAGGCGTCGCTGCCCGTCGACCCGACGGTCGCCGCGCCCGCGGGCTACTCGGAGACGCAGCGCGACCAGCCGGGCGGCTTCCGCGCCGAGGAAGACGTGTTCGACACCTGGTTCACCTCGTCGCTCACGCCGCAGATCGCGACCGGCTGGTTCACGGCCCCGCAGCGCCACGCGCGCCTGTTCCCGATGGACGTGCGCCCGCAGAGCCACGAGATCAT
>JBGASI010000620.1:0-3487 GCA_044229815.1 Vicinamibacteria bacterium
ACCGCGTAGCCGTGCGCGTAGCAGGTCAGCGCGAGCAGCAGCCCGGGCACGAGCGGGGTCCGCCCGTCGGCGCGCGCGCGCCACAGCTCCCCGAGGAAGAGCAGCGCGAAACCGGTGCCGTAGGTGTAGGAGAACTCCCCCGTCAGCGTCGAGGCGATGGTGCCGCCCCAGATCGGGTTGTCCTCCACGTACAGGAACACGAGCGCCGCGGCCGCGCCCAGGAGCGGCGCCGGGAACGGCAGGCGCATCCGCCGCAGCGCCACGTAGGCGAAGAGCGGGAGCAGGAAGACGCCGAGCGCGCTGCCGATCTTGAACGCCACCGGCATGCCCGCGAGCGGGGCGAGCGCCGCCATCAGCAGAAACGGGAACGGGAAGTAGTAGAGCAGGATCGGCTGCCCGAGGTAGGCGCCCGGGTACCAGCCGTGCAAGCGGAGCTGCGGCAGCAGGCGCTCGTACAGCCACACCGCGACCGGGTAGTGGCACGGGGTGTCGCCGCCCGCGGTGATCGTGGGCAGCAGCAGCAGCGACGGGCGCAGCAGGTCGAGCAACGCGAGCAGCACGACCGCGAGGCCGAGCGCGTCGGCCAGGCGCTGGCGGCTCGGGCCGGGGCTCATCGGCCGCAGTCTACCCGATCGGCCGGGCGTCCCCGGTGAGCGCACACCGCGGCGCCGCGGGATGGCCGGGCCGTCGGGACTGTGGCGCCGGCGCGGCAAACGGGATAAGGTCAGCGGCGGTCTGGCCGCCCCGGCCATCGTGCGCGAGGCAGCGGTCGGGAGGACGCATGGCGAACAAGCGCGTTTTCTGTCTGCTGATCGGGAACAAGGAGCGCGGCGAGGTCAACCACTTCCAGCTCCTCCAGGAAGACACCGCGCACAGCGAGGGGCGGCGGCTCGGCTTCGAGATCGAGGTGGCGTTCGCGCCGGGCTTCGACCAGCTCCGGGCGCTGAAGCGGCGCCTGATGGACACGGCGACCGGGCCCCTCGACGCGGTCCTGACCGAGCCGGCGAACAACGCGACGCTCGACCTGATGCTCGCGGAACTGAAGGGCAGGACGGGACTCGTCGTCCTCAGCGCCTGGGCGCCCTCGCTCGAGCAGCAGGCGCCTGCCTGGGGCAACGGCCTGCCGATCGGCAGCGTCGGCACCGACCACGCGAAGGTGGGCGAGATCCAGGGCCGCCAGGCGAACGCGCTGCTCGGCGGCAGCGGGAGGCTGCTCTACGTGGCCGGGCCGCTGCGCTCGTCCGCCGCGCAGCAGCGCCTCGACGGCCTGAAGGCGCACGTCGGCGCGGGCGTCAAGGTCGAGGAGATCTCGGCGGGCCAGTGGACCGAGTCCGACGGGATCATCGCGTTCAACGACTGGTACCGGGTCGCGAAGGCGCGCGAGCCGATCGTCCCGCTGGTGGCGGCCGGCAACGACGAGCTGGCGCTCGGCGCACGCCGGGCGTGCGAGGCGCTCGCCAACCCGCAGCACCGCGAGGCCCTGCTGAAGGCGAAGTTCCTCGGCGTGGACGCCTGCCCGACCTTCGGGCAGAAGCTGATCGCGGACAAGCAGCTCTTCGCCAGCGTGCTGACGCCCGCGAACACGGGCCTCGCGCTCGGCCACCTCCACCGCTTCTGGAGCCAGGGCACGCCGGTGCCGTTGCGCTCGTTCACCGAGGCCCGGCCCTGGCCGCCGTCGAGCGCCCCAGCGTAGCGGTGTCCTTTACCGCCGGCGCGCGCTCGGATAGCATCGTGCGCTCCCGAAGATGAAGGAACCACGGCGCATCCTCGTCGTCGACGACGATCCCGGCATCGGCCAGATGCTCGCCAAGGCCCTGGGTCGCCACGGCTTCGTGGTCGACGCGAGCCTCTCCGCCGAGGAGGCCCTGGCCCGGGCCGAGTCCACCCGCTACGACGCGGCGCTCGTCGACCTCGTGATGCCGGGCCGTGACGGGGCCGACCTGTCGGCCACGCTGCGCCGCCAGTTCCCCGGGCTGCCCGTGGGGCTGCTGACCGGCTACGCGCACTCCCCGCTGATCCCCGCCTTCGAGAAGTCGGGGATGGCCGTGTTCAGGAAGCCGGTCCTGATCCAGGAGCTCGTCGACTTCCTGCAGCGCGAGATCGGCTAGCCTTCCGCAGCAGCCGTGCGCGCCGCCTTTCGAAGCCCTCCGCGAGGTGGCGCGCGCGCACGTCGAGCCGCCGCAGAGGCTCCACGAGGGCGAGCCCGCCGGCCACGGCGGCGAGCGCCTGCTCGACGTCCCGCCTGCGGTGCTCGTGGTGCATCGCCAGCTCGCGCCAGGCCTCGACCTCGCCCGCGGCTGCGGCCTCCTTCCAGAGAGCCGCCGCCCGCTCGTGCTCGCCCGCGCGCTTCGCGCGCCACGCCAGGCGCAGCAGCACGGCCCCGCGCAGCGCCCCCGCGTCGAGCGCGAGCGCGCGCCGGTACTCCGCCTCGCTGCGCTCGAACTGGCGCGCCCGCTCGAGCACGCGCGCCAGGCTGTAGACGTCGCGCGCGTCCTCGGCCCGCCCTTCCTCGACCCACTGGCAGGCGAGCACCGCGAGCGCGGCGAGCGAGACGATGTCCTGCCGGTTGTGCTCGAACACCCGGGCCAGCATCCGGGCGTCACGCCTGCGCACCCAGTCGAAGTAGCCCTGCGGGATCTCCGCGCGGGGGATGGCGCCCGCGCGCTCGGGGCCGAGCAGCCCGGCCCCGAGCGACTGCAGGCGGCACGACTCGAGCCGCGCCTTCCAGCGCGCGGTTGAGCCGGAAGCGCGCATCGAGCAGCGGCAGGTCGAACATCTTGCCGTTGAAGGTGACCAGCCGGTCGAAACGGCCCAGCTCGGCGGCCAGGGCGTGCAGCAGCGCGGCTTCCTCGTGGTAGTCGCGCATGAAGTACTGGCGCACGTGGAAGCGCTCGCCGGCGAACCAGCCGAGGCCGATCAGGAAGGCCGCCGTCCCGGCGCCGCCAGCGAGACCGGTCGTCTCGGTGTCGAGGAAGACCGCCTGGCGCAGGTCGAAGGCCTCGAGCGCCTCTTCCCCGCTCAGCACGCCGACCGTGGCCCCGTCGATCGCGTGGACGCGCGACAGCGGCACGTCGCCGTGGCGCAGCTCGAGGTGCACGGAGCTGTCGACGAGGAAGAACTCGCCGCGCTCGTTCTCGACGCGCATGCCGTCGACCAGCTCCTCGAGCGGGACGGCCTCGGGCGCCCGGCGGCGCTCCTTCTCCTTGAGCGCGGCCGCGCCGACCAGCCGCTCGAGCCGGGCCTTGAGCGACAGCTCGCCCTCCGGCGCCTCGACTCCCCCAAGCAGCTCGCGCTCGAGCCTGTCGAGCGGGGTCGGCGCGGGATCGTCGGCCGAGGACGGCCGCTTCAGCCGCTGGAGGCGGTCGTGGAGGGAATAGGCGGACATGGGAGAGGCCAAACGAGGATCGACCGCAAGGTAGTGAGCCACAACGCGCTCGGGGGCGGAGCGCTCGGGACCGTAGGAGATACGGCTCGGCTGTTCCCGGCG
>JBGASI010000621.1:0-2728 GCA_044229815.1 Vicinamibacteria bacterium
AACGACGAGGGCCAGCACCACTCCAGCCGGCATGTTCGGGCTCCTTCAGCGGCCAGCCGCGGGCACGGGCGAGGCGGCGGCCGCGACCGGCGAGGGCGAGACCTGCGGGTCCGGGGAGGACGTGGGCGACGGCGCCACCAGGAACGTCAGGTCGGGCGGCAGCGGGTGCGAGAGGTCGACGTGGCCTCCGAGCGACGCCACGGCCTGGTCGGCGACCAGCAGCCGCACGCGGCTCGTGGCCGGGAAGTTGGTCACGACGGTGTCGACGATCGAGTACACCGTCAGCAGCTCGGCGCGCGAGCCGCCGGGAAGACCCGTGGCGGCCTCGCTCGAGAGGTTGACGTAGGCGACTCCCCCCGCGTGCACGAAGACCTCCAGCACCCGGGTGCCGGCCGGCAGCGTCGGCACGAGGCCGGTCGTCGAGCCCTTCGCCAGCTCCTCGACCACGATCCGCACCTGCTTGGCCAGGTCCGGCGCAAACGCGATCTCGCGCTCCTCGGGCAGCAGCCCGTAGCGGTCCGGCGCCTCGAAGTACAGGCGCACGCTGATCCGGCGCGCCGCCTCGGCGCCGGGCGCGTCGGAGGGCGCCTGTGCCGGCTCCCCCGCCGGGTCCTCGGCCTCGACGCTGACGGCCGGGGCGCGCAGCACGCCGGCCCAGCGCGGCGCGGTGAGGGCCACCGTGGCCAGCAGGCCCGCCAGGGCCACCGCGGTCGCCACGTCGGCCTGCCGCGGTGTCATCGGGCCGCCGGCACGGGCGAGGCCCCCCCCAGTCGCGCCGAGCGCTCGCGCCGGTAGCGCTCGATGCCGCGCGCGAGGGCAGCGGCGACCTTCGCCTGGTATGCGTCCGAGGCGAGCAGCTTCTCCTCCTCGGGGTTGGAGATGAAGGCCACCTCGACCAGCACGGCCGGCATCGCGGCGCCCACGAGCACGCGGAACGGCGCCTGCTTGACGCCGCGGCTCTCGCTCCCCGTGACCACGGCGAGTTCCTCCTGGACGCGCGAGGCGAGCGCCGAGCTCTCCTCCAGGTGTTCCGCCTGGGCCATGTCCCACAGGATGAGGGCGAGATCCGAGGTCCGCGCGGCGTCCGCCAGCGGCTCCGCTGCGCCTTCCACCTGCGCCGTGCGGCGCGACTCGTCGTCGCTCGCCTGGTAGGACAGGAAGTACACCTCGCTGCCCTTCGCCCCCCGGGCGCGGCTCGCGTTCGCGTGGATCGAGACGAACAGGTCCGCCTTGTAGTTGTTCGCGATCGCCGCGCGGTCGTCCAGGGGGACCTGCGCGTCCCGCTCGCGCGTCAGGAACACCGTCAAGCCGCGCGAGTTGACCAGCTCCGCCTTGAGCCGCCGCGCGATCCCGAGCGAGACGTCCTTCTCCAGGGTGCCCGCCGGGCCGAGCGCGCCGGTCTCCTCGCCGCCGTGGCCGGGATCGATCACGATCGTCCGCACCGACGCCTCGTCCTGGGGCGGCGCGGGCCGCGGCGGCACCGCCGGCGATTGTCCGGCCGGCCTCTCGCCCGCGACGAGCGGCGGCCCGTGGAACTCGAGCACCAGGCGGGAGGGCGCCTCCTGCTCGGAGGCCTTGAGGTTCCGGAAGCGCGGGCCGAGCAGCACGGCGAACACGTTCTCGCGCCCGCCGAGGAACTGGACCGACTCCACGATACCGCCGGCGAGCCGGGTCGGCTGCAGGGCCACGTCGAGCAGGTCGCGCGCCACGGCCACGGTCACGCGGCCCTCTTCCTGCTGCACCCGGAACGGCACGGGCTCGCTCGCCTCGAGCACGACCCGGACCAGCTCGCCCGAGAGGTACGTGCTGACGGCCACCCGCGGCACGACCACCTTGCCCAGCACCAGCACGCGCTCCGCCGCGCGCCACTCGACCGGCTTCTCCAGCAGCGGGGCGAGCAGCCGGGGCAGGGCGTCGAGCGGCACGAGCCAGCGGCCGTTCTCGAGCAGCGCGGCCGCGGAGAGCAGCTTCAGATCGCCGTCGACCGAGGCCAGGCTCTTCTTGTGGTGGAGGACCACCTCGTGCGTCCCCCGCTGCAGCGTGGCGACGCCCGCCTTGGCGTCGGTCGTGACCGTCACGCCCTGGCCCGCGATCACCTCGTCGACGGGCAGCAGCTCCGCGTCGCCACGTACCACCGGCAGGACGTCGCGCCGCTGCGTGGCGGTCAGGATCGCGAGCGGCACGGGCGCCGCGGCCGCGATCCCGGCCGCGAGGGAGAGAAGCACGGCGACCAGGCCGCGCCGGCCGTCTCGCACGCGATGGCTGTTCGCCCTGGGTTGACCGTTCAACGGGGGCAGTCTAGCGCAGTCCGGCCCCGCGGGCCGAAGGCCCGCTCGGGCCAGCCGGGGCCCTCGTTCCCCCGGCTGTCGCGGTGGCGCGTGGTCGCCGCGTCCGATGTGGCGCGCCCCCGAACCACCCGAACCGCCCGACACGCACCCATGCAGTCTCCTCCCAGTCCCCCCACGATGCCATGAAAGACACGAATTGGCGGGATAGCCCAGGCGCGTCGCAGCTAGAATTTGGGGCAGGAGGGTCCTACCGATGACGACGACCAAGTCGCCGGAGGTCACCGAGAAGGAGTCGTTGAAGGTTGCCGAAGCCTCGCGCCAGGCGGAGTGGGAGAAGCCCAGCTTCATGCGCGAGTTCTTCCTCGGTCGCTTCCGTCTCGATCTGATTCACCCGTTTCCGCTGCCGGGGACCGAACGCCCCGAGTTCGCCGCTTTCTACG
>JBGASI010000622.1:0-2726 GCA_044229815.1 Vicinamibacteria bacterium
GGCGGGCGCGCGCCCGCCCGAGCGCGGCGTGGTGGGCGGCCTCGGCGGGGGCGTGGTGGACCGCGCTGCGCAGCAGGGCCACGGCCTCCTCCAGTTGCCCCGCCTCGAGCAGCGCCTGGCCGCGGGCAAAGGCGTCGCTCGCGATCTCCTCCGGCGTCGAGGGCTGCGGGCGCCGCCGCGCCTCGTCGTACTCCTGGCGGGCGCGCGGGTTGACCAGGGTGTTGAAGGCCGTCGTGATGTCCTGGAACAGCCGCTCCGCCTCGCGTTTCGCCGCGGGATCGCTGACCCGGTCGGGGTGCTTCTCGCGCGCGATGCGGGCGTAGGCCTGCCGGATCTCGGCGGCCTGGGCCGTCGGCGCGACGCCGAGCATCTGGTAGAAATCGCTCATGTCAGCCTAGTGTGCGGCCTGGGGTCCCTTGGCGAACTTCTGCGCGTGCTTGCGCACTGCCTCGGGCACGTTGCGGTCGACGGCGAGGCCCTTGATGTCGCGCAGGTTCAGCCGCGGCACCAGCGTCAGCGCGACGCCCATGGGCGTGCGCGGGTTGTGGACCAGGTTGTTGATCACGGTGTAGCGCTTGGTCCACTCGCGGTGGTTGCCGATCGTGCGCAGGACCTCGTCGGAGACGTTCTTCATCCCGGAGAAGGACTCGACCTCGGCCTCGGTCAGCTTGGGGCTGCCGAGCACCCCCTTCGCCACGAGCCGGTTCGGATCGCGAATCAGGATCGAGCGCTCCTCGCGCGTGCCCTTGAGCGCGGTGATCACCTTTTCGGCGGTGTTCATCCGGTAGATCTTCTGGACCGCGCTGACCTTCTCCGTCTCCTGCCGCTCCTCCTCGGTGAGGTAGTGGACGAGGGCCTCGTCGACGGTCTGCGGCTCTGCAAGCGCCGGCTCGGGCTCCGCCGGCTCAGGCGGCGGGGGCGGCGGCACCGGCTCCGGGGCGGGCGCGGGCGCCGCGACCGGCTCGGCCGCCACGCCGACGTGGAACGTCTCGCGCAGCTCGCGCAGGCGTCGGCGCTGGTCGTTGTTGAGGGCCGGGTTCGACTCGAGCGCGACGAGCAGCGAGGTGCGGCGCAGCAGGCGCGTCTGGTTGATCACGACCAACTCGGCGAGCGTCTCGGACAGCGTCGGGGCGAGCGACTCGATCGCCTCGTCGGGCAGCAGGGCGTTCTGCAGCGCCGCCTCGCGCAACTCGCGCTCGGGCCGCCGCGCGACGGCCCAGCTCAGCACCGCCACGGACGCGTCGCGGCCCTTCAGCACGGGCAGCAGGTCGGCGGACGGGAACTCCAGAAGCGAGCTCTCGGCCGCGGCGCGCACGTCGGCGTCGGCGTCGCGGAGCAAGTGGGTGAACAGCTCGAGGTTGTCCTCGGGCTTCAGGGGCAGCAGCCCCTGCGCGGCCATCAGCCGCATGTCCCTTGCGACGCCTCCGCGGCGGAACTGGTCGACGAGGGGGTTGATGGGGCCGGCGTCCGCCATGGGACGCCTACCCGCTCTGGCCGTCGGTCGCCGCCGTGCGCTTCTGCTCGACCAGCGAGGGCAGGTTGTGCCGCGTGATCACGATGTTCTTGCGCACCTCGCCGCTGCGGCCGAGCGGCAGGGCCGGCTTGTCGTTGACGCGCAGGCTGAGGGCCCCCGCGTTGCCGACCGACAGCACGATCTCGCCTCGGGCCTCCAGCGTCTGCGACTCGCCCTCGGCCAGCACACGGTTGATCACGGTGGTGCCGTCGGCGCGCACTTCCACCCAGCAGTCCTGCTGCGCGGTCATCGTGAGCACGATCGAGTCGAGGGGCGGCGCGCTCGGGGCGGCCCCGCCGGGCAGCGGGTAGACGCGATCCGTCCCCAGCACGACCGGCGCCGCGGTCACCGGCGTCGGGGTCGGCTCCGCCTTCGCTCCCCGGGTCTCGACGGGGCCGCGGCGCAACGTGAAGACGACCGCCACGATCGCGAGCGCGGCGAGAAACACCTGGCCCGGCGTGACGCGGAAGCCGGTGCTGGACGGCATCGACGGCCGGCGCTCTGTCGGCCGCTCTCCGTACTCCGCGGCGAAGTCGGCCGCCAGCCTCTCGCCGTCGAGGCCGAGGTGCGACGCGTACTGCCGGACGAACGCACGCGGGAACAGACCGCCGGGGAGCACGTCGACGCGTCCTTCCTCCAGGGCCTGGAGGAAGCGCACGCTGATCTTGGTCGCGTCGGCGATCTCGCGCAGGCTGATGCCGCGCAACTCCCGCTCGTGCCGCAACTTCTCGCCGAAGGACGCCATGAGTTCCGCCCTCTAATGCCCCGCTGGCCGGACGCCTCCGCGGGCCGCGATTCTAGTCCCCGCCCGTCGCCCTGTCAAACATGCATGTCGTTGAGCCATCGGGAATTGTCAAGAGCCTCTCAAGCCCGCGGGACCTCGAGCACGCGCTCGGCCGCGAGGCGCAGGAGCGGGCGCAGGGTCGTCTCGGCGACGACACGGCGCAGGTCACGGGGCACGAGCGAGCTCACCTGCGCGAGCGCTAGCGAGAGCGGCGCCCGCGGCTGCAGCACCAGCGCGAGCCGCACCGAGTAGCAGGAGGACCAGCGCGCGGAGCCGGCTGCCGCCTGCAGCAACAGCAGCGGCGCGTCGTCGCGGCGCAGCGCGTTCGCGAGGTCCCCTTCGCGCAGGCGCGGGTTCGCGAGCGCGGACTCGATGACGCGCGCTTCGGCGTCGGCGAGCAGCAGCGGCAGCAGGGCCGGCGTCGCGAGG
>JBGASI010000069.1:0-19498 GCA_044229815.1 Vicinamibacteria bacterium
GCCGGTTTCGAGGTGGCGGTGACGCTCGAGGCGGCGCGTCCGCCCGGCGCGCGGGTGACACTCGCGATCCGGGCGGAGGACGTGCTCGTCGCCGCACAGTCGATCGCCGGGATCTCCGCCCGCAACGGCTATCCCGCCCGCGTGCTCGCGCTCGAGCGCACCGGCGTCGACGTCACCCTGCGCTGCGCCCTGGCGCCCGGCGCCTTCGAACTGCTCGCCCGCATCACGCCGGCGGCGGTCGCCGCCCTCGGGCTCGCGCCCGGCCGCGACGTCTGGCTCGCGGTCAAGAGCCACTCGGTGCGGGTGCTGTAGCAGCGTGCCGCGCCTGCGGCCTCAGCAGCAGCGGTTCGGCCGGCGGTAGCGGCGCTGCAGCGCGTCGAGATAGAAGGCCTCGCGTCCGAGACGGTCGGGCTCCGGGGTGCGGGCGGCGTAGGTCTCGTAGGCCGAGTCCCCGCACCAGGCGCGGACGCCCGCCCAGAAGGCCGCCAGGGCGCCGGCGAACCGGGCGCTCACGGCGCCGGCTCCAGCCAGCGCGTGCGCACGTACGGCGCCTCGTGCACGACCGCCGCGGCGCGCCCGCTGAGGATGCGGAACCACTCGTGGGCCGCCTCGGCGATCAGCAGCAGGATCAGCGACGCGAAGACGAGCGTCACGCCCGCGTCGAGCCGGCAGTTGAAGGCGAGCCGCCGGGTGTCGGCCAGCTTCTCGGGAGCGACGGCGCCGGACTCGATCTTCTGCTCGAGCACGCGCGCCTGGGCCAGGAAGCCGATGCGCGGGTCGGCGTCGAAGGCCTTCTGCCAGCTGGCGGTGAGCGTCGCGGCCACGAGCCAGGCCGTCGGCAGCAGCGTCACCCAGACGTGACGGCGGCGTCCCATCTTCAGCAGGATCGTGGTGGCCACCACCAGGGCGACCGAGGCCAGGATCTGGTTGGAGATGCCGAACAGCGGCCACAGCGTGTTGATGCCGCCGAGCGGGTCGAGGACCCCGCGCCAGAGGAAGTAGCCCCAGGCGCCGACGATCAGGGCGCTGGTGAAGAGCGTGGCCGGCCACGAGGCCGTCCTGCCGAGCGGCTTCCAGACGTGGCCGAGGATCTCCTGCACCATGAAGCGGCCGACCCGCGTGCCCGCGTCCAGCACGGTCAGGATGAACAGCGCCTCGAACATGATCGCGAAGTGGTACCAGATCCCGAGCAGGCGCTCGCCGCCGATCGTGCCGCTGAAGATGTGCGCCATCCCCAGCGCCAGCGAGGGCGCTCCGCCCGCGCGGTTCCACAGGGTCTCCTCGCCGACGCTGCGGGCCAGCGAGGTCATCGTGGCCGCGTCGAGCGGGAAGCCCCAGGCCGAGATCGTGGCGGCCGCCGTCTGGCCGGCGGCGCCGACCGCGCTCTGCGGCGAGTTGACCGCGAAGTAGACGCCGGGGTCGAGCGAGCAGGCGGCTACCATCGCCATCACGCCCACGAAGGACTCCATCAGCATCGAGCCATAGCCGACGAGGCGCGCGTCGCTCTCGCGCATGAGCAGGCGCGGCGTCGTGCCCGAGGCGATCAGCGAGTGGAAGCCCGATACGGCGCCGCAGGCGATCGTGATGAAGCAGAACGGGAAGACGGCGCCCGCGAAGACCGGCCCCGAGCCGTCGACGAAGCGGGTCAGGGCCGGCATCTGGATCGTCGGCCGCACGAGCAGGATGCCGGCCGCCAGCGCCAGCACGACGCCGACCTTGATGAAGGCGGAGAGGTAATCGCGCGGCGCGAGCAGCAGCCACACCGGCAGCGCCGAGGCGGCGAAGCCGTAGGCGATCACCGCGAGCGCCAGCGCGGGTCCGCTGAAGCTGAAGACGGGCGCCCACTCGGGCGAGTGCGCGACCCACTGGCCGCCCACCACCGACGCCAGCACGAGCACGATGCCGATCAGCGAGGCCTCGAGCACGCGGCCGGGCCGCCAGAAGCGCAGGTAGACGCCCATCAGCATCGCGATCGGGATCGTGGCCGCGAGCGTGAAGGCCCCCCAGGGCGACTGCTTGAGCGCGTTGACGACGACGAGAGCCACCGCCGCCAGCAGGATCACCATGATCGCGAGCACGGAGGCCATGGCGATCAGGCCGCCGCGGCGGCTGACCTCCTCGCGCGCCATCTGCCCGAGCGACTTGCCGTCGCGGCGCAGCGAGAACAGCAGGATCACGAAGTCCTGCACGCAGCCGCCCAGCACCGCGCCGGCGATCAGCCACAGCGTGCCGGGCAGGTAGCCGAACTGCGCCGCGAGCGTCGGCCCGACCAGCGGGCCGGGCCCGGCGATCGCCGCGAAGTGGTGGCCGAGCACGATCCAGCGGTTCGTGGGCACGAAGTCGCGGCCGTCGTCGAGCCGCTCGGCCGGCGTCGCGCGCGTCGCGTCGAGCGCGAGCACCCTGGCTGCGATGAAGGCCGAGTAGAAGCGGTAGGCGACGAGGTAGCTGCCCCCGGCCGCGATCACGAAGAACACGCCGTTGACGGGCTCTCCCCTGGACAGCGCGATCGCCGCCAGGGCCCCGGCTCCCGCGAGCCCCACCAGGAGCCACAGGCTCGTCGTCAATAGTCGCTGCATGGATACCCGGCGCCTCCCCACGGGAAGGCGCCGAGTATACTCACACCCCTTCAGCGATTCAGCGTCACCAGCGTCGCCCGCACCGAGCCGCTCTTCTTCCAGCCCTCGATCGTGACGAAGCTGCCGACCTTGATCTCGGCGGGATCGAGCGGGCTGCCGTCTCCCCGCCGGAACTTGGTGCCCTCGCCGGTGAGGACCGTGACGCCGTCGACGACCAGAGTCGGGTTCACGCAGCGCGCGGCGAGGTCGGCGGCCCCGTCGGCCAGCGACTGCACCGTGCCGCTGAAGCTCACCCAGGTCTCTCCGGTCGAGCCCCCCGAGCTGAGGGCCGCGATCTCCTCCGCGACGACGACGCCGTCCGCGCGCAGGGTGCCCCAGACCTTCACCTTCTCGCCCAGCTGCAGGTCCGCGAGCTGAACGCGCTTGTCCCCTCGCCACACCTTGACGATCTGGCTGGCGTCCACCGTGCGGCCCGCGACCGAGAGGCGTGCCCCGCTGATCTGCTCGAGCGGGCCGCTGAAGAAAGTGTCGGCCGTCGGCGCGCAGTTCGGCGTGCCGGCCAGCTGAGCTACCCCGCCCGCCACCTTGACGTTGATGGTGGTGACCTGGCCGTCCTGCAGGTTGGCGACCGTCAGGCGGGCGTCGAGGCCGGCGCCTTCGAAGCGCAGCGTCGCGCTGCCGGCAGGCAGCCCGGCCAGCGCGAACTGGCCCTCCTCGTCGACGCTCGTCGTGGCCGGGGAGCCGACGATCCCGACCTGCAGGCCGTCGCCCGCGCCGACGACCGTGCCCTGCAGCACGGCGTTGCCGGTCGCGACGGAGACCGGCTCGGGAGCGCTGACGGCGGACGACCCTCCACAGCCCGCCGCCGTGAGCGCCAGGCACAGCCCGGCGAGAGAAAGACACACGAAACTCGTGGTGCGACGCATGACATGGCCTCCTTCCAGGGGGCTGCGCGGCCCTGGCCGCCAGCCCGCTGCTGCTGGGCTCCTGGCGGCTCGGCGGACCCTGAGGGAGGGGCCCCGTGGCTCTGCGTCCCCGGGTTGCCCCGGGTTTGCTCTGAGCAGGAGGTCGTCCCGGGCCCATTGCCCGGTTGCAGTGGAGACTAGCGACTGGATCGCGCCGCGGCCGTGAGGTTCGTCACGATTCCTGACCGCTGTGCGCGAGCGCACGCCCCGCTCAGCGGCCCGGGCGGGCGATGTTCAGCGACCAGTCGTAGGCGGTCTCCCGGACCTCGAAGCGGCCGGACAGCAGCAGCTGGCGCGCCGGCCCTTCCGGCCAGTAACGGGCGATGTACCGTCCGATCGCCTCGTCGCTGCCGCCGAAATCGTCGCGGTACCACAGGAGGATCGGGCTGACCCACACCGTTCGCCCCGGCGCGTCCACGCGGTTCTTCTCCGGCGCCCGCGCCAGGAAGGCCGCGGCCTGGTCCTCGAGCTGCGCCTCCAGCCGCCCGGCGGCATACGCCTCCGGCCGCAGCGACGGGCAGCCGAGGGCGGCGCAGACGAGGGCGAAGTGGATCCGCGGCTCGTGGAACTCCCGCCTCAGGATTCGCTGCTCGACGTCGTCGAGCGTCAGCGAGCGGCCCGCGGCCCGCACGAACGGTTCCGACCAGGGGCCGCTCGTGCCGTCCGCCCGGGGCAGGCGGCCGATGTTGCGGATCGAGGCGCGCTCGCCGTGCGCGTTGACGAGGGCGATCGTCCACGCGTTGTAGGCGTTGAGCCAGAAGGCGAGCCGCTCGGCCTCGCCGGCGTCGTCGAGCGTCGCGCTGGCGAGCCGGTCGAGGTAGACGCGGAAGGCCGGCGCCCTCGCGAACGCCTCGTAGTCGACCAGCCCCGCGCGGACGTGGGCGCGCAGCAGGGCGTCGAACGGCGCGTGGTCCACGGGCGCCCCGGCGGCGGCCGCGGTCGCGCACGACAATAGCCAGACGGCAAACGTCGTCCTCATGGTGGGTGCCCTCACATTGTCGCTCGACTCGGCCGGGGGATCGGCTAGACTCTGCGGCCAAATGCTGAAGGTGCTCGTGGTCGGCCCCGAGAGCCTGTCCGGAGACATCGGCCCGACCGTGCTCGGGCGACCGGACATCGAGCGGCTCCACGTGAGCGAGCCCGCCTCCGCGGTCTCGGCGGTCGCTCGCCAGCGCCCCCAGCTCGTCGTGGTCGACCTGCCGCGCACGGCCGCGGCCGAGCTCGTTCGCAACCTGCGGCGGGACGAGGCCACCCGGCCCTGCGCGATCGTCTGGCTCAGCCGCGGCGACTCCACCGAGGCCGAGGCCGAGCTGGCGGCGGCGGGGGTGAACGTCACGATCCCGCTGCCGATCGACCCCGTGCTGTGGGACCGCCGCCTCGAGGAGCTGGTCTGCGTGCCGACGCGCCGCACGCACCGCATCCCGGTCCGGCTGCGGGACTGGTCGCAGTTCGTGCACGGAACCGACGAGGCCGACGCCGTCGTGCTCAACATCGGCGCGCGCGGGGTCCTGCTCGAGACCGCGCGCCGGCTCGAGCTGGGAGGCAAGGTCGGCCTCTCGTTCCAGCTCCCGGGCGACTCGGTGGAGGTCGGCGTCGTGGGCCAGGTGGTCCGCCTCGCGGGCGAAGAGGACGGCACGCTGCGCGCGGGCATCGAGTTCCTCGTCTACCGGGCCGACGCCCGCGAGCGGATCGCCGCCTTCGTCGAGGCGGAGCCCGCGCCCGGCCGTCCCGGCGCCCCCGCCAGCGCGCTGCCGCTCACCGTGCGCCCGTTCGAGGAGGCGCAGGAGTGGGAGGAGGAGCTGCGGGCGAGCGAGATCCGCAAGGCGCTGATCCTCGACTCGGCCCTCGACTGCATCATCACCGGCGACCACGAGGGGCGCATCGTCGAGTTCAACGCCGCCGCGCGCCGGCTGTTCGGCTACAGCCGTTCGGAGATCCTGGGCCGCGAGATCGCCGACACCATCGCCCCCCCGGCGCTGCGCGACGAGCTGCGCCGCAGGCTGCGCGACTTCGTGCTCACCGGCGACAGCCGCGACCTCGGCCGGCCGCGCGAGACGACGGCGATGCGCGCCGACGGCTCGCTGGTCCCGGTGCAGGTGGTGGTGGTGCCGGCCTTCGTCAAGGGCAAGGTGCTGCTGACCGCCTACATCCGCGATCTGAGCGAGCGGCGGCGCGAGCAGCGGCTGGCCGCTGCCCGCCAGCGCGCCACCCAGGCGCTCACCGTCTCGCTCTCGCTCGCCGAGGCGGCCCCGGTCGTGCTCGACGCCGTGGTGGAGGGCCTCGCCTGCGAGCAGGCCTGGCTCTGGCTGCTCGACGGCGAGCCGCCGACGCTCTCGCCCGGCGGCAGCTCGACCGGCGCCCGGGCGTCCGCCAGCGGAGAGGCCGACGACGCGCTGGCGCTCCGCGCGCTGGAGCAGGGCTCCGCCGTCTGGCAGGGGCCCGGCGAGGCGGGCACGGCGCTCGCCGTGCCCGTTCGTATCGGCGGCAGCCCGCTCGGGGTCCTCGAGGTGCGCTGTGCGCGCCGGCGCGAGCGGGACGAGAGCTGGGTGGCGATGCTCGCCGACGTCGGCAACCAGATCGGGCTGTTCCTGCGGCGCCAGCGCGCCGAGGCGGACCTGCAGCGCTTCGCCCGCTACGACGGCCTGACCGGCCTGCCCAACCGCTCCTTCTTCCTCGACACCCTCGAGCGCACGCTGACGCGCGCCGGGCGCCAGCGCACCCGGCTCGCGCTCATCTTCATCGACCTCGACGGCTTCAAGTCCGTCAACGACGGCCTCGGCCACGCGGCGGGCGACCGCGTGCTGCAGACGATGGCCGAGCGGCTGCGGGCCGGGACGCGCAGCCTGGACCTGGTGGCCCGCATCGGCGGCGACGTGTTCACGGTGCTGGTGCAGAACCTGGCGCGGGCCGACGACGCGGCGCTGGTGGCGCGCAGCCTGATCGACCGGCTGGCCCGGCCGGTGGCGGCCGAGAACCACGAGGTCACGCTCGGCGCGAGCGCCGGCATCAGCGTCTACCCCGAGGACGGCACCGACGCCGACAGCCTGCTGCGCAATGCCGACCTCGCGATGTACCGGGCCAAGCAGGAGGGCCGCAACACCTACCGCTTCTTCACCGCGGAGATGAGCGAGCGGGCGCTCGAGCGGATGCTGCTGCTCGACAGCCTGCGCGCGGCCCTCGAGCGCGACGAGTTCGAGCTCGTCTACCTGCCCGTCGTCAGCGGCGGCCGCACCACCGCGCTCGAGGCGCTGCTGCGCTGGCGGCATCCCAAGCTGGGCCTGGTGGCGCCGGCGGCGTTCATCGCGCAGGCGGAAGAGAGCGGGCTGATCCTGCCGATCGGCGCCCACGTGCTGCGCGTCGCCGGCCGCTTCGTGGCCTCGCTGCCCGACCAGGACGTGCGCCTGGTCGTGAACTTCTCGGCCCGCCAGTTCCTGCAGCCGAACCTGGTCGAGCACGTGCGGCTGGCGCTCGAGGAGGGCGGCCTGCCGCCCGGCCGCCTCGAGCTCGACCTCACCGAGACGACGGTGATGGGGGAGGGAGAGGACGTCGGCGAGCGGCTGCGTCAGCTGCGCGAGCTCGGCGTGCAGCTCTCGCTCGACGACTTCGGCACCGGCTACTTCTCGATCGCCCGCCTGCGCGCCCTCGGCTTCCGCTCGCTGAAGATCGATCGTTCCTTCGTCGCCCACCTGCCGGGCAGCGCCGAGCACGCGGCCGAGGTGGACGCGATCCTCGCGCTGGCGCGGGCGCTGGGCATCGACGTCGTGGCGGAAGGCGTCGAGACCGAGGAGCAGCGCGCCTACCTCGAGGCCCACGGCTGCGCCGGGCTGCAGGGCTACCTGCTCAGCCCGCCGCTGACGGCGGCGGAGGTGCCGTCCTTCCTGGCGCGCTAGCCCGGCGCGGGGCGCTTCGGCCTCAGCGCAGCGACTCGAGCCGCGGCAGCTCGCGTTCCAGCGAGCGCACGAGCGCGATCTGCGCCCGGGCGCGGTCGAGGTTGTGGCCGGGCCTGTCGATGCGGTAGTAGCGGTCGCCGTCGAGGTGGTCGGCGAGGAAGCGCAGCGCCTGCTCGTAGGTGATGACGAGGGCACCGGCCGCCAGCAGGCGGCGCTCGGCCGCGGACAGCGTCTCGCCCGCCCCCTCCACGAACCCGCGCACGAGCGCCTCGAAGAAGGCCGGCCGCACCGCCACCCGCTCGAGCTCGCGCTCGTCCTCGTCGGAGTCGCTGACCGTCGAGCGCGCGAGGTCGCCGAAGTCGTGGGGCGACAGGCCCGGCATCACGGTGTCGAGGTCGACGACGCACAGCGCCTCGCCTGTCGCCTCGTCGAACAGCACGTTCGCGATCTTGGCGTCGTTGTGGGTGGGCCGCTCCGGCAGCTCGCCGGCGGCGGCCGGCCCGGCGAGCGCCTGTGCGAGCGCGCGCCGCTCGAGCAGGGCGAGGATCTCCGCCCGCGCCTCGGCCGCGCGGCCAGCCGGGTCGGCGGCCACCACGCGCTCGAAGGCGACCAGGCGCGCCGGCGTGTCGTGAAAGTGCGGGATCGTCTCGTGCAGCCGCGGCCCCGGGAGGTCCCGCAGGTGGCGCAGGAAGCGCCCGAAGGCGAGCGCCGTCACGTACGCTTCCTCGGCGCTCGTGGCGCGCTCGAGCGGGCGCGTGCCCTCGATCCACTCGAGCAGGCGCCAGGTCTCGCCGTGGGCGTCGAGGTGCTGGCTGGCGCCGTCGCGCGTCGGCACCAGCCGCAGCACGTGGCGTGACAGGTCGGCGACGCCCTCCGCCGCGAGCCGGGCCGCCACGTGCCGCGTGATGCGCGACATGTTCGCCATCACCTCGTCGGGGTGGTGGAACACGTGGCGGTTGATGCGCTGGAGCAGGCCGCGCCGGCCGCCCTCCGCCGTGGCCAGCCACGAGCGGTTGATCAGGCCGCCGGCGTGCGGCTCGAGCGAGACGAGCGTCCCGCCGAGCGCGAAGCGGGCGAGCACCGCGCGCGCGTCCTCGCGCGTCGGGACGGAGGCGTTCACGCCCACAGGTCGGCCGGGTACACGCCGCGCGCGACGAGCCCGGCGAGCAGCGCCACGAGGCGCGGGCGATCGCCGGGGTAGGTGAGCCCCGCCCACGGACCGCCGCCCGAGAGCACGCTCACCGTGGCGCGCCCGGCGTCGATCAGGTCCTGCACGGCCGAGAGCAGGAAGTACTCGGCGTCGACGCTCTCCTGGTTCCGGGCCAGGAAGCGACGGAAGCCCTCGTCCAGGGCGCCGGTGAAGGACGGCCTGAAGCCCCAGAAGTTGAGCGAGACGGGCGTGTCGCCCGGGATCCGCCGCCAGGCCCCGTCCTCGAGGCCTCGCGCGTCCGGGCCGTCCGGCTCCACTTTCAGCACCTCGCGGATCGAGGCCAGGCGACCCGAGGCGTCGAGCGTGCACACGCCGCGGCTGACGGGCCCGTCGGGGCTGAGCGTCGTCGCGAGCGGGAAGCCGACGAGCACGTGCTGCTCGCGCGCTCCGTCCTGCGGCGCGCGCAGCGACGAGGCGAGCACGCCGTAGCTGCCGGGTCCGTAGAAGTCGTCCGCGTTGATCACCGCGAAGGGGCCGTCGACCAGCGGCGCGGCCGCGAGGGCCGCGTGGCCCGTGCCCCAGGGCTTCCTGCGCCCCGGGGGCGCCACGAAGCCTGGGGGCAGCGCCCTGTCCTGGACCGCGTAGGCGACCGGGAGGCGGCGCGCGATGCGCTCCCCGGCGGCCGCCCGCACGTCGTCCTCCATCCCCTCGCGCACGACCAGGACGACACGATCGAAACCGGCCCGCCAGGCGTCGAAGGCGGCGTAGTCGAGCAGCGTCTCGCCCGACGGGCCGACGCGGTCGATCTGCTTCGGGCCGCCGTAGCGGCTGCCGATCCCGGCGGCGAGGACGACGAGGCTGAGGCCCATCAGCGGCGGTGCCCCAGCACGAACGGGGCGCGTTCGCCGAAGTACTTCACGAGCAGCTGGTTCCAGGCGGCGCTGCGGCGCACGTTGCCGAGGTGGCGGTCGAGCGCCGCGCGCAGGGCGGCGTCCTCCCGTCGCACGGCCCACGCCACCTGCCCCGTCGCGCCGACCTGCACGCCTGGCTGCAGCGCGGGCTGCGTCTTCAGGGCGAGCGCGAGCTCCGAGACGGGCATGACCAGCGCCGAGACGTCGCCCCGCTGCAGGGCCTGCAGCATCGCGTCGGTCGTGTCGTACTTCTGCAGCGACGCTATCCCGGCCGCCAGGGCGTCCTCGACAGGGGCCGTGCCCCTGAGCACGCCGACCTTCTCGCGGCGCAGCGCCTCGAGGCGGCCCGGCGCCGGTCGTGGCGGCAGCGTCACCGCGACGTTGTAGGTCGGCATCACCTCGGCCGTGAAGGCGACCTGCTGCCGCCGTTCGGGCGTGTCGAAGATCGCGACGACCAGGTCGCCCTTGCCTCCGAGCAGCAGCGGGATGCGCTCCGCGTAACCCCTGGCGACGACCACCTCGAGCCGCAGCCCCTCGAGCCTGGCGAAGCCCTCGACCAGCTCGCGCTCGAAACCGCTGGCGCTGCCCGCCGGGTCGAACGTCTCCCTCGCCTCCTCCGCCGCCACGATCACGCGCAGCGTGCCGCGAGCCTTCAGCTCGGCCAGGTCGGCCCCGAGCGGGGCCGCGGCGAGCAGCAGGATGGCGCAGGCGACGTCGACCCGGCGCACCGCGCTCGCCTACTTGCCGCCGGCGAACGAGGGCAGGGCGAGGCTGCGCATCGTGTGCAGCCCGGGCCGAGCCTCGAGCACCCTGGGGATGGTGTTCACGGTGATCGACGCGGTGGCGATGTCGCCGTGGTAGCCGCCGGTCGCCTTCACCTGCAGCCGCGGCGAGCCCTCGATCGTCACCGCGTCGTAGGTCTCGGGCGCGCCGAGGTAGGCCTCCATGTGCAGCACGATCACCGCCTTGCCGCCGCGGTAGCCCGTCCCGTCCTGGACCAGGCCACACACCCGCCCGGCCTCGACCTTGAGGAACTGGCTCTCCACCGCGGTCGCCGCGAGCTTCGGCTGGATCTCGTCCGTGATCCGCTCGAGCTTCCAGCCGAGCGCATCGGCGATCATCGCCACGGACTCGGTCAGGCCGACGTGGCGCACGGTGCCGGCCTTCACCAGCTCGGCGAACTCGGCGCCCGTCAGCCCGGAGCCGATCTTCTTCTGGAACGGCAGCCGGCGGATGCGCGCGTCCTGGACGCGATCGATGCGGATCGCGTCGACCCGCTCGCAGATCGCGGTCAGCGTGAGCGGCAGGGCGTCCATCGCGAAGCCCGGGTTGACGCCCGTGCCGACGACGGCCACCTTCGCCTTCTTCGCCGCCGCGTCGATGCGGCGCGCCAGCGCGCGGTTCGAGAACCACGGGTAGGCGAGCTCCTCGGTGGTCGAGACGATCGGCACGCGGCGCTTCAGCACGGCTTCGATCTGGGGCCAGACCTTCTTGAGCGAGGAGCTCGTGCACAGGACGGCCACCTCGGGCTTCGCGGCGCGGATCGCCGCGTCGACGTCGGCGCTCACCCGGATGCCGGCCTTCTTCGCGAAACCGGCCACGGCGCCGAGGTCCTTGCCCGCCTTGGCGGGGTCGACGTCCACCGCGGCCACGATCTTGAAGTTCTTCCGGGCCGCGAGCTGGCGGGCGACACCCGCTCCGATCGGACCCAGACCCATGAGCATCACCCTGGTCGGCATCTCGGCTCTCCTTGGCTGTCCCGTCCGGCCCCGCCCCCTGGGGCCGGACGATGATAACCCCGGCTCACTCCCTGTACTTGATCAGGAGCACCTCGTTGCCGCGTTCCGAGTAGATCAGCTCGTCGACCACCTTGCGGGCGAGCAGCAGGCCGAAGCCCCCGGAGCGCAGCCCCTCCTCGGCGCGCGCCGTGAAGTGCGCCGTCGGGTCGTCCTCGGGGTTCGAGACGGCCGCGTGGCGCAGGGCGCCGCGGTCGAAGCCCCGGCCGGGGTCCTTCACGTAGTACACGATCGTGCGCACGGTGCGCACGGCCGAGACCTCGACCACCTGCTCGGGGTCGAACTGCCCGCCGTGCTCCATCGCGTTCATCAGGATCTCGCGGAAGGCCAGCAGCAGCCCGTCGCGGTCGGGCTCGGGCAGGTCCCGCGAGAGCTCCTCGAAGAAGGTGACGAGCCGCTCCGCCGTCAGCAGCCGGCAGTTGACGCGCAGGGTGACCCAGTCCGGGTGCGCCGAGACCACGGCGATGCCGCTCTTCCAGTCCGCCGGCTCGGCCGCCGCGCGCGCCACCATGTCCGCGATCTCCGAGGGGTCGAACGGCACCGTGAAGCAGGCGAACACGTTGGCGCGCAGCGCCTTGATCACCGCCTCGGGGGTGCTGACCGGGGCCAGCGCGATCGCCTTGACGCCGGGACAGGTGGCGCGCGCCTGGTCGAGGAACTCCAGGTCCTCCTCGAGCGACGACGACGGGCAGGTCAGCACCACGTCGCAGGCGTGCCGGCGCAGGGCGCGCAGCGCGAGCAGGTCGCCTGTCGCGACGTCGATCGCGTGCCCCTCCAGCAGCGGCGAGGCCCGCAGCGCCCGCAGCAGGCGCTCTTCCGGTGCGACCATCAGGATCCGTCCCATCGGCGGCCTCCCGCGGCTAGTCCCGCTTCGCTCGTTCCCCCGCCACCACCCGGAAGCCGCGGTAGGCCTCGGCGGGGGGTGTCGTCGCGCCGTCTGCCGGCTGGTCGGCGCTGCCGCAGGCGGGGACACCCTTGCCCCCGGCCGACACCGCCCACTCGGCCGCGTTGCCGCCGAGGTCGTAGACGTCGCCGCCTTCGCCCCGCGGGGCGTGCCGGCCGACCGCCTCGAGCAGCGGCGCCTCGCCGCCGAGCGCCGCGGCCTTCGCGCGCAGCCGCGCGGCGTCCTCCGGGTTCGGCGGGTAGCCGGCCCAGCGGTCGAGCGTGTGCAGCCGCCAGGGCTCGCCCGTGAGCGCCGCGAGCCACGCTGCGTAGGCCCGCGCGCGCTCGAACGAGAGGCCGGTGGCCGGCAGGTCGCCCGTGCCGGGATCGAAGCGGAAGGCCGGGTCGAACGCGGCGAACTGCGCCCGCGTCGTCTCGAAGCGGGCCAGGCGCAGCCCCTGGTGCTCGACCGCCTCGGGCACCAGGCGGCCCTTCAGCACGCGGCCGTAGGCGGCGCCGGCACGCGCGAAGCCCCGGCGCGCGAGCGCGGCCGCCAGCGGCGAGCCCTCCTTCAGCACCTCGTCCTCGGGCGGCGTCCCGAAGAGGTGCCGGTCGAACCACGCCAGGTCCTCCTCGAGCTTGCGCTTCTGGTGCGCGTACTTCTGCAGGCCGTGGGGCTCGCCGGGGAACAGCACCAGGCGCACCGGCGCCTTGCCGACCTGCTGCAGCACGCGGAAGTGGGACCAGCTCTGGCTCGGCGGCACGTTGCGGTCGTCCGTGCCCGTGTAGACGATCGTCGGCGTCGTCACGTCCTTCAGCCTGAAGTAGGGCGACTTGCGGACGTAGAGCTCGGGGTCCTCGTACGGGGCCTTGCCGAAGTAGTAGTTGTCGAAGGAGGCGCCGAAGTCGACGTTGCCCCAGTCGCTGATCCACTCGACGTCGCCGGCCCCGGCCGAGGCGGCCTTGAAGCGGCGCGAGCGCGTGACCAGCTCGGTGGTGAGGATCGCGCCGTTCGACCAGCCCATGACCGCGAGGCGCTCGGGGTCGACGAGCCCGCGCGCGATCGCCGCGTCGGCGCCGCGCTCGAGGTCCACCCGCTCGAGGTCGTAGTAGTTCCCGCAGCAGATCGACTCCAGCCACGGCAGGCCGAAGTTCGAGCTGCCGTGGTAGTTGACCTCGAGCAGGAACGCGCCCTTCTGGGCGAGCAGCAGCTTGGGGTAGGCGTAGCTCTGGTCCCAGACGTCCATGTCGGCGCCGCCGGCGGGGCCGCCGTGGATCGACAGGAACAGCGGGTACTTCCTGCCTTTCTCCCAGCCGAGCGGGTAGTACAGGATGCCCGTCACCTCCTCGTCGCGGGCGCCCGACCACTTCACGACCTCGGTCCGGTGCACGGGCTTGCCGGCGAAGGCGGGGTTGAGCCGGCTGAGCGCCGCCTCCTCGCGCAGGGCCGCCCCGTCGAGCCGGGCTTTGTAGAGCTGCGGCGGCTTCATCGCGGTCGAGTGGTCGTAGACGACGGTCGCGCCGTCGCGGCCGATCGTCCAGTCGAAGACGTTCGCGACGTGGGTGCCGGCCAGGTCCTGGCGCGTGAAGCCGCTGCCCGCGCGCGTGTAGCGCGCCGGGCGGTAGCGCACGCCGTCGGCGAGCAGGGCGAGGAAGCCGTCCGCCGTCGGCAGCACGCGCGCGGCCTCGGCCGGCCCCGCGTCGGCGAGTCCGTTCGGCCACTGCAGGTCGACGGGCGTTGCCGTGGCCGTGGCCGCGTCCACGTACTGCAGCAGCTCGATCGTGGCCGTGAAGTAGGTCGGGTGCGACGAGGACGCGTGGCTGAAGTAGAAGCCCTTCGAGTCGGGCGCCCAGGCCGCCAGCTTCGGCAGCATGCGCTGCCCCGCCAGCAGCGTGCGCGCGCCGCCGTCGCGCAGGTCGTGCAGCACGAGCGCCGGCGGCGTCTTGTGGTCGTACTCGAAGCTCAGCGAGCGCTGGTGCAGCGCCGCCGCCCAGCGGCCGTCGGGGGAGACCTCGACCCACTCGATCCAGTCGCCGTCGGCGGTCAGCCGGGTCAGGCGGCCGTCCGCGACAGCGACCGCGAACAGCCGCACGAACGGCGTGCGCTCGGGGTCCTCGACCGTCTCGGAGGTGTCCTTCCCTTCTCTCGCCTGCTGCTCGCGGAGACTCCTGGCCTCCTCCGCCGCGACCACGATCGTGGCGTCGTCCTTCCAGGCGAAGTCCACGAGCTTGCGGTCGAGCTTCGTGAGCGGCCAGGGCTCGCCGCCGCCGGCGCGGACGAGCCACAGCTGCGGCTCCGGCTCCTCCTTCTCCTCGGCCGTCGCGGCCTCGTCCCCGGCCGTGGGCGGCGGCACGCGCGTGCTGAGGAACGCGATCGTCCCGCCGTCGGGTGACCACTGCGGCGAGGCGTTGCGGTCCTGGCCGCGGGTCAGCGGGATCTCGAGCGCCTCGCCCGTGAGGCGGCTCAGCACCAGGTTGGAGACCCGCTCGCCCTTTTGGGCGTCGATCGCGCTCTTCACCCAGACGACCCAGCGGCCGTCGGGCGAGACCGCGGCCTCCCCGGCCGATTCGGCCAGCAGGATGTCGTCGGCCGTCCAGGGCCTCGCGGCGCTCGTGCTCGTCGCCGTCGCGACGGGGAACGCCCCCTCGCCCCGGAGAGGGGAGTAGGCCAGGGCGAGCGCAGCCAGCGCGAGCCGCCGGCAGCCGCGCCGGCCCGCGGGCCGCCCGGTGGTCAGGTCAGTGGGCAAGGGGCACCTCGTGAGGGCGCTAGCGGCCGTCCAGCTCGCCGAGCGCGAAGGCGTAGGCGCCGATCGCCACGGCGCGGCTCGTGCCGAGCCGCGACAGGCCGACGCCGACCCGCTGCAGCGGGTCGTAGCTCACGGCGCGTCCGGATCCCGGCACCACGACCTCGCGGGCCTCGCCCTTGACGAACGCGGCCCGTTCCGCCGCGTCCTCGAGGTTGAAGGCCGTGAGCTCGAGCCGCGGCTGCCGGCCCCAGGGCGAGTCGTAGCCGGCGTTCATCTCGCGCACGATCGCGGGCAGGAACAGGTCGGCCGCGCCGGTGAGCCCGCCGCCGATCACCACCAGGCCGTCGATCAGCGTGGTCGCGCTCGCCAGGGCGTCGCCGGCGGCCTCGCCCATCCGGCGGAACGCCTCGACCGCGGCCTCCCGATTCCCGGGCTGCCCGCCCTTGCCGATCACGAAGAGGTCCTTCGGCTCGGGCGTCGCCTCGAAGGCGAGGCCGGTCTTCTCCGCGTAGACGCGGCGCACCGCGCGGATGCTGACCGCCTCCTCGATGTTCGAGCGCGGGTCGAGCTTGTTCCGCAGCAGCCAGATCTCGCCGCCGGCGGAGTTGTCGCCCCGCCAGAGCCGGCCGTCCTGGACGATGCCGCCGCCGAAGCCGGTGCCGAACGTGGCGCCGAACAGGTTGCGGAAGCGCTTCGGGCTGCCGCCTTCGGCGAGCAGGCCGTTCACCCACGGCAGGAAGCCGGCGATCGCCTCGCCGAGCGCGAAGAGGTCCCCGTCGTTGTTGATGAAGACGGGGATGCCGAAGCGGTCCTCCAGCATGGGCCCGAGCGCGACGCCGCCGCGGAAGCCGGGCAGGTTCCCGAGGTCGCCGATGATCCCGCGCGGGTAGTCGGCCGGTCCCGGAAAGGCGAAGCTGATCGCCGCCGGGGCCGCAGGCGCCGCCTGCTTCACCCGGTTGAAGCCCTCCACGATCGTGTCGAGGCAGGCCCGGAGGTCGTGGCCGTTCGAGGGCAGCACGACGGGCGCGCCGACCTCGCGCCCGCCCTGCACGGCCGAGAAGGAGAACTTGGTGCCCCCGGCGTCGAGGGCCAGGACGACGCGCGGGTCCTTCGCCTGGTCCGTGCTCACGCCCTCGTCCCCGCGCGCTTCGCGTCGCCGCGCAGCGAAAGGGCCAGCAGGTAGCCGAAGGACGCGAGCGGCACCAGGAAGGCGGCCGTGAGCCCCGCGGTGTCGTTGATCCGGCCCATCAGCGGCGGCAGCACCGCGCCGCCGAAGATCGCCATGCACATCAGGCCCGAGAGCTCCGCGCCGCG
This sequence comes from Vicinamibacteria bacterium, assembly GCA_044229815.1. Classification (GTDB taxonomy): domain Bacteria; phylum Acidobacteriota; class Vicinamibacteria; order Fen-336; family Fen-336; genus DATBSL01. Next base: position 16,232 of record JBGASI010000069.1, read on the forward strand.
CTCGGGACGGGCCTCGACGGTGAGCGAGAAGAGCACCGGCCAGATGTTCGCGAAGCCGAGGCCGGCCAGGATGACGCCCACGATCGCCAGCGGGGCGGCGCCCGAGAGCACGCACAGGATGCCGGTGACGCCGAGCGCGGCGCTCAGGCGGAAGAACGCCCGCGAGGACATGACGCCGAGGATGCCGCTGCCGAGCAACCGGCCGACCGTCAGGCTCACGAAGAACAGCGTCGACCCCAGCGCCGTCGACTCGCGGCCCCAGTCCAGGCCCGCGAAGCGGACGTTGTCGGCGCCGAAGCCGAGCGCCTCGAGCCGCGGCCCGAGCCAGGTGTTCATCCCGACCTCGGCGCCGACGTAGAGGAAGATGCCGAGCACCGCGAGGCCGAACGCCGGCTCGCCGAGCAGCGAGAGGCTCGAGCCGACGCTCGGCGGCACCTCGGCGCGGGTCTCCTTGACCTTGAGCGCCAGCACGGCGAGCAGCGCCACGATCGTCAGCGCCAGGAACACCGGGAAGACGCGCCGCCAGCCCAGCTCCCCGACGGCCAGCCGCCCGACCAGGTAGGTGCTCACGACGCTGCCGACGCCCTTGACGAACTGCGCGAGGCTGAGGTTGCTCGCGAAGCGGCCCGCCTCGGACACGTCGCGCATGATCGGGTTGCCCGCGACCTGCAGGAACGTGGTGCCGACGCCGAGCACGAACACGCCGGCCAGCAGCAGCGCGAAGCCGGGGACCACCGCCGTCGGCACGAGCACGCCCAACGCCACGAGGGCGAGGGCGAGCACCATCATGTTCTTCTTCCCGATCCGCGCCGCGAAGACGCCGCCGGGGACGCTGAAGATGGCGAAGGCGACGAAGGCGAAGGCGGGCAGCAGCCCGGCCATGAAGCCCGACAGCGCGTACTGCTTCTGGATGGTGCTCGCGAGGGGACCCATCGCGTCCACGAAGCCCATCGCGAAGAAGACGAGGAAGATCGGCAGGGTCCGCAGTTTCATCGGCACTCCTCGGGCGCCGGCGCGGCGGGAGGGGGTCCTCCCCCTGGCGCGCGGTCGGTCGAGGCTAAGCGAGGCGCGCGGGGCGCGTCAATTCGAGACGGCCTCCGCGGGCCGGCCGCGGCGGCGCTCGTCGAGCCTGCGGCAGCCCTCGAGCAGCAGGCCGTTGAACTCGGCCTCGATCGGGGTGCCCTCGACGACGGCGCCGCGATCGAACTCGAACTGCCCCTGGGGCCAGGCGATGAAGTCGTAGACGACCTGGACGCCCTGGTTGTCGGGGCCCGCCGCCGAGACGATCTGGCCCTGGCGGAAGGCGATCCGCACCGCGTGGCTGCCGCGTCGCACGTTCAGCACGCCGGTCAGCTGGTTCAGGTGGCAGATCTGCAGCACCGCCGGCGCGCCCACGAGCTCCACCGCCCCGCGCAGGTGGCTGCCCTGCTCCTGGCCCGGGTCCATCTCGCCGAAGCGCTTGAGCAGCAGCTCCAGCCGGATCAGCAGCTCGCGCGAGGCCGTCGGCTTCGCGATGTAGTCGTCGGCCCCGGCCTTGATCGCCAGGTAGCGCGTGTCGCAGTCGTCGCGCGTCGAGAGGAACACCACCGGCGTCCGTCGCAGCAGGCTGTGCGCGCGCATCCGGCCGCACAGCAGCAGCCCGCTCTCGTCGGGCAGCGCCATCTCCATGATCACGAGCCAGGGCCGGCGGGCCACGGCTATGCGCAGGGCCTCGGCGCTCGTCGAGGCCTGGTGCACGGTGAAGCCGTGGCGCGCCAGCATGTCGGCGACCAGGCGCCTCTCCGCGGGGTCCGGGTCGGCCACCAGCGCGGTGCGCAGCGCGCCCGGCGTGCTCGCGAAGGCCTTCGTCTCGGCGGCGGGCGCCGGCTCCGCCTCGCGGTGGGCCACGGGTCGGATCACGTCGCGGAAGAGGGTGTCGAGCCCCTCGACCAGGCCGCCCGACTTCCAGGGCCGCGGCAGGAACTCGACGACCGCGAAGCGGCAGTCCTGCGTCGCCTCGCTGGGCGCGCCCTCGGCCTTCAGGGTGACGACGGGGAAGCGCGCGCAGGCCGGGTCCAGCAGCAGCGGCCGCAGCGCCGCGTAGCCGTCGGTGACGCCCGCCGGCACGCCGCGGAAGATCGCGTCACCGCGGCGGCGCTGCCAGCGCGGCACCGCCTCGAGCCGGCCCAGGCCGAGGTCCACCAGCACCAGGTCGACCGCTGAGACGAGCGCCATGCGCACGACGGCCGCGGGGTCGTCGCTCGTGAGGACCCAGTAGTCCTCCTTGCGCAGCAGGCGCTCGGTCGAGAAGCGGTTGATGGTGTCGGCCTCCAGGATCACGACGCGGCGCTCCGCCGCGCCCTCCTGCGGCCTGCTGGTCATGGCGTCCGGCACACTTCCCCTCCACACGTCGTCCGGCACTCGATTCGCGCCGAGCGGGGAGGGGAGGGCGGGACGCGTTCAGGAAGCGAACCGCTCTGCCGCTGCGCATCACGAAACCGATGGTTCTGGAGGGACGATGATGCGGGGCCGCCTACCGGCCTGTCAAGCCTAATCCGGCAGCGCGAACGCGACGTAGGCGTCGGCGGACTTCGTGCCCATCTTTCCTCCGCCGGCGGCGATCACCACGTACTGTTTTCCGTTCACCTCGTACACGGAGGGCGTCGCGTAGCCGCCCGCCGGGAGGCTCGTCTGCCAGAGCAGCGCCCCGCTGCGCTTGTCGAACGCGCGGAAGCGCTCGTCCTTCGTCGCGCCGATGAACACGAGGCCGCCCTGCGTGACGACCGGCCCGCCGTAGTTCTCGGTTCCCGTCGGCGGGATGCCGCGCCGGGTCAGCTCGGGCAGCTCGCCGAGCGGCACCGACCAGCGGATCTCGCCGGCGTCGAGGTCGATCGCGTTCAGCGTGCCCCACGGGGGCTTCACCGCCGGATAGCCCTCGGGGTCGAGGAAGCGGTTGTAGCCGAGGTGCGTGTAGGGGCGGCCGGAGCGCGCGGCCTCTCCTGTCCCGTGGTCTTCCTCCTTCTCCCCGAGCACGTGGGACGTGACGGCCTCGAGCTCGGCGTGCGTGAGAAAGCCGAAGGGGGGCATGTTGCGCCGGCCCTTCTCGACGATCGCGGCCACCTCGCGGCGCTGCAGGCGGTCCTTCAGCGTCGTCAGCGGCGGGAACTGGTGCTGCGGGTCGCCGCGCCGGTCGACGCCGTGGCACACGGTGCAGTTCTGGCGGTACACGCGCTCGCCGAGCGTGCCGCCCTCGCCGGGCTTCGGCAGCGGCAGCATCTCGAGGATCCA
>JBGASI010000070.1:0-18796 GCA_044229815.1 Vicinamibacteria bacterium
GACCCGGTGGCCGAGGCCGTGCGGCTGGCCGCCGACGACGTGGCCCGCAACCAGGCCCTGGGCGCCCACGGCGCCGAGCTCGTGCCCGAGGGCGGACGCGTGCTCACCCACTGCAACGCCGGCGCGCTGGCCTGTGTGGGTTGGGGCACCGCCCTGGGCGTCATCCGCTCGGCCCACGACGCGGGCCGGGCGCCGTCGGTGTGGGTGGACGAGACCAGGCCCCTCCTCCAGGGTGCCCGTCTCACCTCGTGGGAGCTCGACCGGCTGGGGATCCCCTGCACGCTCGTGCCCGACGTGATGTCGGGCTCGCTGATGGCGTCCGGCGACGTCGACCTGGTGGTGGTGGGCGCCGACCGCATCGCCGCCAACGGCGACGTGGCGAACAAGATCGGCACCTACAGCGTCGCGATCCTCGCGCGTGAGCACGGCATACCGTTCTTCGTCGCGGCCCCGGTCTCCACCTTCGACCTGGCGACGCCCGACGGGGCGGCGATCCCGATCGAGGAGCGCGCGGCCGAGGAGGTCACGCACCTGGCGGGACAGCGCATCGCGGCGGAAGGCGCCCTCGTGCGCAACCCGGCCTTCGACGTCACGCCGCACCGCTACGTGGCCGCGATCGTGTGCGAGCGCGGCGTGGCGCGCGCCCCGTACGCCGAGAGCCTGCGCCGCCTGGCCTCGGCCGCGCCGGCGCGCGCGTAGCCCCGTGGCCCTCATCCTCGGCATCGAGACCTCCTGCGACGAGACGGCCGCGGCGGTCGTCGAGGATGGCCGGCGCGTGCTCTCGAACGTCGTCTCGAGCCAGGCCGAGATCCACTCGCCTTACGGCGGCGTCGTCCCGGAGCTCGCCTCGCGCCACCACCTCGAGGCGATGGGGCCCGTGCTCGAGGCGGCCATGCTCGAAGCGGGACTCGGCTTCGGCGGGCTCGACGCGGTCGCCGTCACCCACGGCCCGGGCCTGGTGGGCTCGCTCCTGGTCGGCGTGCAGGCGGCCAAGGCGATCGCGCTCGTGCACGGCAAGCCGCTGGTGCCGGTGCACCACGTGGCCGGCCACGTGCAGGCCGCGTTCCTCGCGCACGAGGGGATCCCGCTGCCAGCGCTGGCGCTCGTCGTCTCGGGGGGCCACACGAGCCTGTACGAGGTGGCCGAGGAGGGCCGCTACCGGCTGCTCGGCCGCTCGCGCGACGACGCGGCCGGCGAGGCGTTCGACAAGGTCGCGAAACTGCTCGGCCTGGGCTACCCGGGCGGCCCGGTGATCGACGCGCTGGCGCGCGGCGCCGACGATCGGGCCGTCGAGTTCGCGATCGCGCGGCTCAAGGACGGCAGCGCCGACTTCTCCTTCAGCGGGATCAAGACCGCCGTGCTGCTGCACGTGCGGCGCGAGGGCATCGCACCCGTGGCCGACCCGCGGGACGTGCCGGGACAGGTGCGTGACCTCGTCGCCTCGTTCCAGCGCGCCGTCGTGGCGGCACTCGTGCGCGGGCTGACACGGGCGGCTCAGCAGCAGCGCCCGCGCAGCCTGATCGTCACCGGCGGGGTGGCGGCGAACACGCTGCTGCGGGCCGAGGCGACGAAGGCCGGCCAGGGCCTGGGCCTGCCTGTCTTCATCCCGCCGCCCGCGCTGACGACCGACAACGCGGCGATGATCGCCGCCGCCGGGTTCGTGGCCCTGCGGCAAGGGACGAGGGCGGACCTGTCCCTCGATGCGCAGCCGCACCTGCGGCTCGGGTGAGCGGCGTCACCCCCGGGGCGTTTGACACCCGCGCGAGCGGTGGACTAACGTCAAAAGAGGTCAACGGCTCCGGGGGGCGGGATGGAAGTGCAGAGAAGGCTGGCTCTCTCGCGGTTCTATCGTGAGGAGTTCCTGCGGCACATCGACTACCTGCAGGCCGCGGGAATCCTCGACGACGCCAACCGCGAGGCGGTCGACAGGACCCGCCTCGTCTTCCTGAGCCGCCTCGACCAGCTGTGCGCCCTGCGCTCCTTCCCGGCGCTCGCCGAGACGCTGCTCCAGAGCTTCGACGCCCTGAGCGGCCTGAGCACGCACGACCCGCGGCAGGGGCATTGAACCCGGGCGGCGTGCGCGCGCAGCTGCGCGCCGCCGCGCAGCCGATCCTGCGCGCGGCCCTCGCCGCCGCCGAACCGCGGCGGCTCGTCCGCCGGCAGATCGTGGCGCGGGCGGGTAGCTTCGAGATCGGCGGCGTGCGTGTGGGCCCGCGGCGCGGACGCGTGGCGCTCGTCGCCGCCGGCAAGGCCGCGCTGGCGATGGCGCAGGCCGCCGAGGAAGCGCTCGGCGAGCGGCTGGCGGAGGGCCTCGCCGTGTCGACCATGGCCACGGGCCCGCTCGAACGCGTGCGCGTGCTGAGCGCCAGCCACCCGGTCCCCGACGCGCGTGGCATCGCGGCGGCGCGCGCGGTCGAGGCGCTGGCGCGCTCGCTCTCGAAGGACGACCTGCTGGTCGTGCTGCTCTCCGGCGGCGCCTCCGCGCTGCTGCCGGCGCCCGCCGAGGGGCTCACGCTCGAGGACAAGGCGCGCACCACCTCGCTGTTGCTGCGCGCCGGCGCGACGATCCACGAGTTGAACGCGGTGCGCAAGCACCTCTCCTGGCTGAAGGGCGGAGGCCTCGCGCGCGCCGCCGCCCCGGCGCGCGTCGTCACGCTCGTGCTCTCGGACGTGGTCGGCGACGACCTGTCGACGATCGCCTCGGGGCCGACGGTTCCGGACGCGACCACCTTCGGCGACGCCCTCGCCGTGCTCGAGCGCCACGGCCTGCGGGGCGAGGTGCCCGCGGCGGTGCGCGTGCACCTCGAGCGCGGTGCGCGGGGGGATCTCCCCGAGACGCCCAAGCCGGGCGACGCCCTGTTTCGAAGGGTGAGCACCCGCGTCGTCGGCAGCAACCGCCTGAGCGTCGACGCCGCCGCGCGCGAGGCCCGCCGGCAGGGGCTGCGGCCGCTCGTGCTCACGACGCGGCTCGAGGGCGAGGCGCGCGAGGCGGCACGGGTCCTCGTCGCGATCCTGCGCGAGTGCGTCGCCAGCGGCCGGCCGGCGTCGCCGCCCGTCTGCCTGCTGGCGGGCGGCGAGACGACGGTCACGGTCCGCGGCCCGGGCCAGGGCGGGCGCAATCAGGAGCTGGCGGTGGCCGCGGCCGGCGCCCTCGCGGGTTTTCCCCTGCCCGCCGTCGTGGCGACGCTCGCCACGGACGGCGTGGACGGGGCGAGCGACGCCGCCGGCGGTGTCGTGGACGACGCGACGCTCGCCCGCGCGTCGGCCATCGGTCTCGCCCCTCCGGCCGCGTTCCTGGCCGCGAGCGACACCCGGAACTTTCTCGGCCCGCTCGGGGACCTCGTGGTCACGGGGCCCACCGGCACGAACGTCGTCGACGTGATCGCGCTCCTGGCGGGCGCCCCGCAACCGGCAAGGAGGTTATAATGCCGGCGGTTTGGGCGAAGGGGGATAGCGCCTTGGGCCAGGATCCCGCCGACGAACCCGACAGCGCGGCTGCCGGTAGCGTCGGCGAATCGACGGAGGCGGCTGTCGAGACCGCGGTCGAGGCCGCCCTCGAGCCGCCCCCGGCTGTCGGCGCCCACGAACAGCTCCAGCGCCGCGCCCGGCTCGCCGAGGACCGCCTGACCGAGGTCCTCAACGCCTACCGCCAGGTCAAGACGGAGAACGAAGGCTTCCGCGACCGCGTCACGCGCGACGTCGAGCGGCAGTTCGACCGCCACCGCGAGAAGCTGCTGCTGAAGTTCATCGAGATCCTGGACAACCTCGACCGCGCGCTCGAGGCGGCGGAGCAGAGCTACGCCGGCAATCCCCTGATCGAGGGGCTGATCCTCGTGCGCACGCAGCTGCTGCAGACGCTGCAGCAGGAGGGGCTCGAGCGGATCCCGGTGCTCGGCCTGCCCTACGATCCCGCGCTCAGCGAGGCCGTGGGCACGCAGGCGGTCGGCGACCCGGAGCACGAGCACGTCGTGGTGCGCGAGCTGATGCGCGGCTACCGCCTCAACGGGCGGGTGGCGCGCGCCTCGCGCGTGGTCGTCGGCGCCTACCAGGCGGGCGGCGCGGCGGCCGCCGGCCCGGCCAGCCTCGCCGCGGAGGACCTGATCGGCGCGGACGAGACGGAGTTCGGCACCCGGCTGCCGGGCATGCTCGACCCTGCCGCCGACACGATCCCGATCGACGAGAAGACGCTGCGCGAGATCTTCGGCGAGCCCGAGCGCGGCGACGAGTAGGCGCGGCGGGTCCTCCGCTACAGCACGTAAGCGAGCGCGAAGCCGACCTGGGCCACCATCATCATCAGGTACATGTGCGTCCAGGAGGGGTGGTTCTCCGTGAAGGCCAGCTCCTCGGGCCGCCGCACCAGCAGGTAGACGGTGTAGGCTCCGTAGGCGACCAGCGCCGCCGCGAGCACGTCGAGCAGCACCGGGTTGCCGGTGAGGATGCCCAGGCGCACCCCGATGGGAATCAGCAGGAACGGCAGCACGAAGAAGGGCGCGATCATCCAGGCGGCCCGCTTGACGCCGTAGAGGATCGGCAGCGTCTGGCAGCCGCCGGCGCGGTCGCCTTCGATGTCGGCGAAGTCCTTCGTGGTCGAGGCCCCCAGCACGAACAGCCCGAAGATGGTGCCGATGAACCAGGGCTCGGGGCCGAGCACCGTCTTCACGGTCGACCAGCCGGCCACTTTCAGCAGCAGGCCGCGCGGGATCGCGATCGTCACGTTGGCCCAGACGCCGTGGCGCTTGGTGCGCAGCGGCGGCGCGGAGTAGGCCCACACCAGGACACTCGTGAAGAGCACGATCCAGAAGCACTCGCGGCGCGCCTCGAGCCCCGGCGGGACGGCGAGCCAGGCGAGGGCCCAGGCCGCCACGAAGCAGGCGAGCGTGAAGCCCCAGGCCTGCCCCATCGTCAGCGCGCCCGACGGCAACGGGCGCTTCGGCTTGTTGACGCGGTCGATCTCGAGGTCGTAGATCTGGTTGATGGCGTTGCTCGCGGAGTTGAGCACGGCCGCCATCAGGGCACCCCACAGCACGGGCAGCAGGACCGCGGGCAGGAGCGGGACGCGCGTCCCGTGCGCGCCCCAGGCGGTGACGGCGCCGCTGACGACCCCGAGGGCCGGCGGCAGCAGCGTGAAGGGTCGGGCGAAGTCGGCGTAGGTCCTGGTCATCTTCATCTTCAGGGTCGCGGGGTGAAGGCGCCCAGCGCGCGTGCCAGCAGCACGACGGTGAGCGCGCCGATCACGGTGTTCGTGGCGTTGAGCAGGTTGTCGCTGAGCAGGCCGCGTCGGCCGGCCACCGCGCCCAGGGCGCTCTCGGCGAGGCTGCCGGCGAGGCCCGCCGCCGCGACCAGCAGCGCCGCGCCGGGCGCGAGCAGGCCGCAGGCGACGCCCACCGCGCCGATCGCGAGCGCGCCGAGGAAGCCGCCGAGCGTGCCCTCCAGGCTCACGGCGCCCTCGGTGCCGGGGGCCGCGGGCCGCAGCGTCAGCAGCATGAAGGTGCGCCGGCCGTAGGCCTTGCCGACCTCGGAGGAGCAGGTGTCCGCGGCCGCGGTCGCCACGGCGGCCGCGTAGGCGAGCACCAGCAGCTCGCGCAGCCCCGGCGGCGACATCCCGGCGGCGAGCGCCAAGAGAGCCGGCACGGCGCCGTTGGCGCAGGCGTGGGCCCAGCCGCGCGCGCCGCCCCGCTCCTGGGCGATCCCGCGTTCCGCCTTGCGGCGGTAGCCGAGCCGGGTGACCGCGCTGCCGAGCACGAAGAACGCGACCATCAGCGCGAGGCCGGGCAGGCCCAGCGAGGCGGTGATCACGGTCCCGATCGCCACGGCCGCGAAGGCCCCGGGCAGGTCGATCGAGCGGGCGAAGAACGCCGCGACGGCGATCGCCGAGTTGAGCAGCAGCCCGAGCGCCGCGCGGCGGCCCACGAGCGGGTCGGCCGCCAGCAGGCCCGGCTCGGCCGCCACCAGCAGCGGCAGCGCGAGCACGACCGCGAGCGGCACGGTGGCGTTGTCGTCGAGCGTCGTCGGCAGCGACTCGACGACCGCGCACACGAGCGCGAGCGCGAGCGCGACGCCGAGCGTGCGCGGCCAGTGCGCGGCCGCGGGCGCGAGCGGCAGCCGCGCGGTCCAGGCGAACAGCAAGGCCGCTGCGACGGCGCCGCAGGCCACGAAGGCCGCGAAGCCGAGCCAGCCCTTGCGCGGGTTCCAGGCGAGGCGCGGGCCGGCGAACGCCTGGCCGACGAGCGAGGCCATGCCGTCGCCGACGGCGAGGATGCCCCAGCCGGCGGCGGCGAGCCACAGCCGGTCGTGGAAGACGAGGATCATCGCCAGCACCGCGAGCGGGTAGACCAGGATGCCGACCGGGTAGCCGCGCGAGACGTCGGCGACGCGCCACATGCCGCGCCCGCCGAGGCGCGGCAGCAGCTGCCAGTTGAAGAGGAAGGCGAAGATCGCGAGCAGCGCCGCCTGCCGCCAGTCGAGCCAGGGCAACAGCAGCCGAGCCGCTCCAGGGCGGCGCGGCTGTCGCAGGCCCAGTGCTCGCGCAGCACCCCGACCTCGCCCGGCGTCAGCTGCGGCGGCAGGCCCGTCAGCTCGGCCCACAGCCACTGCAGCCGGCCGAGCAGCGACGCGACGCCGTAGGGCAGCCGCAACCGGGGCGGCGCGACGCCAGTCGCCGCGCGCACGAGCGCGAAGAGCTGCTCGAGCGTGGCGTTCTCGCCCCCGAGCACGAAGCGCTCGCCGGCCCGGCCCGACTCGAGCGCCAGCGCGTGGCCCTCGGCCACGTCGTCGACGAAGGCGTAGGACCAGCGGCGGTCGCAGGGGCCGACGAGCGCGGGCAGGCGTCCGTTGAGGTGGTCCGCGACCATCCGGGCGACCAGGTTGCCCTCGGTCATGTCACCGGGTCCGTAGACGACCCCGGGGTAGAGCAGGACCACGTCCTGCCCCGCCGCCGCGGCCTCGCGCGCCAGGCGGTCGGCCTGCGCCTTCGTGCGCTCGTAGGGGTTGCGGAAGGGCGGCCCGGGGTGCGGCCCCGAGGCGTCGAGCTCGCCCGGGCCCGACGGCCCGAGCGCGATGACCGAGGAGGTGTAGACGAGCCGCGCGCCGGCCGCCCGCGCGGCGGCGAGAGCGTTGCGGATCCCGCCGACGTTGACGGCCTCGAAGCGCTCGGGGTCGGGCACCCAGACCTTCACGAGCGCCGCCATGTGCAGCACGGCCGCGCAGCCTTCGGCCGCGGCGGCGAGCGATGCGGCGTCCGTGACGTCGCCGGCCGCGACCTCGACGCCGTGCGGCAGCCCCTCCAGCCGGCTCGTGGGGCGGACGAGCACGCGCAGGGCGTGGCCGCGCGCCGCCAGGCGGCCCGCGACATTGCGGCCCAGGAAGCCGGTCGCGCCTGTGAGCAGGACCTTCACGCGCCGGCCGCCTGGGCGCGGGTCGTGCGCTCCCGCCAGTCCTCGAGCAGGTCGCGCAGCGTCTGTTCGAGCGGGATCACCGGCTCCCAGCCGGTGGCGGCGCGCAGCCGCGCCGGGTCGCCCACCTGCACGGGCACGTCCGAGGGGCGCAGGCGGTCGGGGTCGACCCGCACCTCGACGCGGGTCGTGGACTGCGCCAGCAGCAGGTCGAGCAGCTCGCGGATGCGCCGGCCGCGGCCGCTGCAGACGTTGTAGACGCCGGCCTCGCCGCGCTCGAGCAGCAGCCAGTAGGCGCGCACCACGTCGCGCACGTCGGTGAAGTCGCGCACGGCCTCGAGGTTGCCGACCTTGAGCAGCGGCGGCCGCAGGCCGGCCTCGATCTCGGCGATCTGGCGGGCGAAGGAGCTCTCGGCGAAGGCCTCGCCCCGGCCCGGCCCGGTGTGGTGGAAGGTGCGCGTGAGGACGACCTTCATGCCGCCGGCCGGGCCGTAGAGCGCCGCGAGCGCCGCCTGCGCCGTCTTGCTCACCGCGTACGGCGAGCCCGGGCGCAGCGGCGTCGTCTCGCGCAGCGGCAGCTCCTCGGCGGGCGCCCGACCGTACTCCTCGGCGCTGCCGACGACGAGCACGGCGGGGCGCAGGCCCGCGCGGCGAGCGCCGTCGAGCACGTGGACGATGCCCATCACGTTCGTGCGCAGCGTGCCGCCGGGGTCGAGCCAGGAGTGCTGCGGGCTCGACTGGCCCGCCAGGTGCACGATCCGCTCGGGCCGCACCGCCTCGACGACCGCGGCCGTGGCCGCGGCGTCGTCGAGGTCCGCCTCGAGCGCGGTCATGCCGGCGCCGCTGCCCCAGGTGATCCCGCCGCGCGGCTGCACGATGCCGAAGACCTCGGCCTCGGGCTGCTCGGCGCGCAGGAAGGCGACCAGGTGGCCGCCGACGAAGCCGCCCGCGCCGGTGACGAGCACCCTCACCGGTAGCCCGCCAGGCCGCTGCGCCCGGTGGCGTCGGCACCGAGGAAGTTGCCCATCCCGCCGATGTGCGCCAGCTCGAGGTTGAAGCGCCACTGCGTCTCGTTGCGCCCGTTCCAGTTGTAGCGGATGTGCTCGACCGAGAAGCCGCAGCACTGCACCGCGTAGCGCAGCTGCCCGCGCAGCTGGTAGAGCTGGTCGGTGACCAGGTCGTAGTCGGCCGAGCCCTCGAGGAAGAGCCGGCGCGGCAGGATCTCGAGCGCGGTGGTGCCGCGCACCGTCTGCGAGCCGACGATGCGGTCCTTCGGCGCCTCGGCGAGGCGCACCGAGCGCGACCAGCTCGCCTGCAGCGCCAGCCGCGGCAGGCTGAGGACGGTGGAGGAGCTCATCCGCCGCACCTGCTTGAAGTTGACGTCGTACTCGAGCTGGTAGTCCAGCGTGAAGGCCGGCGTGGGCTTCACCCGCCAGCGCGACATGATGGGCGAGAGGTGCTCGGGCCGGAAACCGGGCCCGAAGGCGCTCGAGGAGTAGTTCGGGTCGTAGTTGCCCTGGCCCTCCGAGATCTGCACGTAGTAGGTCTGCATCAGGCGCCACTGGAAGAACTCGTACGGCATCAGCCGGCCGCTGGGGCCGCGGCGCTTGGCGTAGAAGCGCTGCACGAGCGAGTAGCGCAGCTCGTTGGTGCCGAGGTAGTAGTCGTCGCCGTCGAACTTCGGGATCGCCGTGAAGTCGTCGACCCGCGTGCGGTAGGTGTACGAGACCTCGGGCCCGATCGTGTGCTTGAAGCGCTCCGAGTAGCCCAGGCCGGGCGTGTCGAAGACCCGCGAGAATGTCGGCCCGCGCATCTCGAGCGAGGACTCGAAGAAGGAGCGGTTGATCGGGGGACCGCTGACGCTCGCGTCCTCGGCGTCGAGGCTCGCCCCGTAGCGCGTGTAGCGGTAGCCGACGGACGGGTTGAACTCCAGGAAGCTCAGCGCGAAGGGCCGCGACAGCGAGGGCGCCAGGTCCCAGCGCGACCAGGTGTCGATCGCCTCCTCGGTGCCGTAGCGGATCCGCTCGCCCGCCGCCTCGAGCCCGAACACGATGCCGCCCCAGCCGACCTGGCGCGGGTAGCGGCGCAGCGAGATGCCGGGCAGGCGCCCCTGGACGCGGCTGTAGCTCTCGCCGAAGGCGGTCGTCAGGGTCTCGGCGTGGGCGTTGAGTGTCGCGACGCCGAAGTCGCGCTCCAGGGCGCCCGACCAGCGCTCGGTACGGCTCGACGCCTGGTTGAAGCTGTCCTGGAAGCTCTGGTTGAAGGACTGGCTGCTGTACTGGCGGACGTTGACCGTGGCGCGCACCTTGCCCGGCAGCATCTGCAGCGCGTTCCAGTCGAGGTCGTAGTTGGTCTTCTGCGCGCGGGCCTCGCGGATCACGTCGCCGGTCGACGGGTCGAGCACCTGGGCCTGCGCCGTCAGGTCGAAGAGGTAGGTGCGGAAGGTGCCGCGCGAGGCCCCCCCGGCCATGTAGCGCAGCTCGTGGCCGAAGCCGTAGCCGAGCTTCGAGTAGGTGTCGAGGTAGAGGGTCTGGTCGGCGCTGCGGCCCATCGCCCAGAAGAAGCCGGTGCCGACGTTCCAGCCGCGGTAGGACGAGTGGCCGAAGTGAGGGAACAGCAGGCCCGTCGAGCGGCCGTCGCGGCGGATCGGGTAGTAGAGGTACGGGGTGTAGAAGGCCGGGACGCCCTTCACCTTGAAGACGGCGTTCGTGGCCGTGATCCTGTCGTCGACGTGGACGGTCGCCGAGGAGGCCGACAGCTTCCAGCGCGGGTTCGGCTGCTCGCAGGCCGTGAAGCGGCCGCCCTGGACGCGGTAGGTCTTGTCGTCGACCCGCTCGACGCGCCGGCCCTCCACGAACACGCCCGGCTCGACGTAGCCGACGGCGTTCTCGAAGACGCCGCGGCCCGTGTCGTCCATCTCGACGCGGTCGCCCGAGAGCCGCTCCTCGCCGCGGATGAAGACCACGTTGCCCTCGGCCACGATCCGGCGCTTGATCGTGCCGTCGGGCTGCTCGTCCTCGAAGACGTCCGCCTTGTCGGCCTGGATCCGCATGCCCGCCAGGCGCAGGTCGACCGTGCCGCGCGCCTGGTAGCGGCCCTTCTCGACCTGCTCGTACGATTCGGCCTTGACGCGGACCTCGCCGGGCGCGAGCGGCGGGCCGTCCTCCGCGGGCGCGGGCCGGGCGGGCGCCTCGGCCCCGCGCGACTTGCCCGGGCGGGCGGAGGCCTGCGCCCCGGCGGGCGCGGGGGCGCCGGCGAGGAGGGCAGCGAGGATCGGGACGAGCGATAGCGAGTAGGATCGCGACACGCGCGCTCCGCCGGCGGGGAGGGCTAGAGGGCCGCCATGCCCATCACGTGGAAGCCGCCGTCCACGTGGATCACCTCGCCCGTCACGCCCCGCGACAGCGACGAGAGCAGGAAGAGCGCGACGTCGCCCACTTCCTCCTGGTCCGTCGTCTTGCGCAGCGGCGCGTGGGTGCGGTGGTACTCGAGCATCTTCGACAGGCCGTGGACGCCCGAGGCGGCGAGCGTCTTGATCGGGCCGGCGGAGATCGCGTTGACGCGGATCCCCTTCGGCCCGAGGTCGGCTGCCAGGTAGCGGACCGACATCTCGAGCGCCGCCTTGGCGACGCCCATCACGTTGTAGTGCGGCACCACGCGCTCGCCGCCGAGGTAGCTCAGGGTGACGATGCTGCCAGCGCGGCCTTCCATCAGCGGCGCCGTCTCGCGCGCGAGCGCGGTGAGCGAGTAGGAGGAGATCTCCTGGGCGATGCGGTAGCCCTCGCGCGAGGTGTTCACGAACTCGCCGTCGAGCTCCTCGCGCAGGGCGAAGGCGACGGCGTGGACCACGAAGTCGAGCGAGCCGAAGCCCTCCTTCACCGCGGCCGCGACGGCCTTGATGTCCTCGTCCTTCGTCACGTCGCAGGGCAGGATCAGCGGGTCCTTCAGCTGCTGGGCGAGGTCGCGGACGTTCTCCTCGAGCCGCTCGCCCTGATAGGTGAGCGCCAGCCGGGCCCCTGCCTTCTGCGCCGCCTGGGCGATGCCCCACGCGATCGAGCGCTTGTTCGCGACGCCCAGCACCAGACCGTGCTTTCCCTCCAACAACATCCTTCCTCCCGAGAGCCAGGGCACTATACCATCAGGGTAAGGATCCGCTGGTAACGCCGCGCCGACAAAGGACAAAGAATGACGACGCCGGTCTGGCCGGTCACCATCGAGGACGTGCGGGCCGCGCGCGAGCGGCTGCGGCCCTACCTGCCGCCGACGCCGCTGCGCTCCTACGCGGCGCTCGACGAGGCCGCCGGGGCCCGGGTGCTCGTGAAGCACGAGAACTTCCAGCCCACGGGCGCCTTCAAGGTGCGCAACGGGTTGTCCGCCATGACCGCCCTGACGCCGGCGCAGCGCTCGCGCGGCGTCGTGGCCGCGACGCGCGGCAACCACGGCCTGGGGCTCGCCTGGGCGGGGCGGGCGCTCGGGGCGCGGGTCAGCGTCTGCGTCCCGCTCGGCAACAACCCCGAGAAGAACGCGGCGCTGCGCGGGCTCGGGGCGCGGCTGGTGGAGGCCGGGCGCGACTACGACGAGTCGGTCGCGGTCGCCGAGCGCCTCGTGCGCGAGGAGGGACTGCACCTCGTCCACTCGACGGCCGACGCCACGGTCGTGGCCGGGGCCGGGACGCTGGCGCTGGAGATGCTCGAGCAGGAGCCGGCGCTCGAGGCGCTCGTCTTCTCCGTGGGCGGGGGCTCGCAGGCCGTCGGGGGGCTGACGGTGGCGCGCGCGCTGCGGCCTGGCCTCGCGGTGTACGCCGTGCAGGCGGCCGGGGCCAGCGCGATCCACGACGCCTGGCACCTCGGCGCGCCGGTCTCCAAGCCCTCCGCCGACACCTTCGCCGACGGCCTCGCCACCCGCAACACCTACCCCTTCACCTTCGGCGCGCTACGCGAGGGACTCGCCGGCTTCGTCACCGTCATGGACGCCGAGATCGCCGCGGCGCTGCGCCTGCTGCTGGAGGCGACACACACGATGGTCGAGGGGGCCGGGGCCGCGGGTTTCGCGGGGCTCCTCAAGCTGCGCGAGCAGCTGGCCGGCCGGCGGGTGGGTGTCGTGCTCTCGGGCGCGAACATCGACAAGGCGACGCTCGCGCGGGTGCTCAGCGGGGCGATCTAGACGTCGGCCGCGAGCTGGTCGGTCGCGTAGCCGCGCAGGGCGAGCAGGCGCTGCACGAACTCGCCAACCACGTTGTTCGGGGTGGAGGCGCCCGCGGTGAGGCCCACCGTGACCGGGCCCGCGGGGAGCCAGCCGGCGACCGGCGTCTCCTCGTGCGCGCCCACCGCGCGGTGGCGGATCGTGCCGTCCTCGGCGAGGCGGTCGGCCCCGCTGATGTGGTAGGTCGGCAGCCGCCGGGCGCAGATCCGCGCCAGCGCCTGCGTGTTGCTGCTGTTGTAGCCGCCGATCACCACCATCACGTCGAGGCCGCCCTCGTCCAGCATGCGCAGCACCGCGTCCTGCCGGTCCTGCGTGGCCGAGCAGATCGTGTCGAAGGCGCGGAAGCGCTCGTCGAGGGCGGCCTCGCCCCAGCGCGCCGCCATGGCCCGCCGCAGCAGCTCCTGGATCTCCAGGCTCTCCGTCATCAGCATCGTGGTCTGGTTCGCCACCCCGACCCGCTGCAGGTCGCGGCCGGCTTCGAAGCCCGGGCTTGCCGCCTCGCGGAAGCGCTCGAGCAGGGCCGGCGCGCCGATCTCGCCGCGGATGAAGGCGCACACCAGCTCCGCCTCGGGCCGGTCCTTCACGCAAAGGTAGTGCCCGCCGGGGTGGGTGAGCGCCTGCGAGGCGGTGGCCTTGGTCTCCTCGTGGTAGTGCTTGCCGTGGATCACCGAGGTGAAGCCGTCGCGCGCGTAGCGGTGCACGTTCTTCCAGACGTTGAGCACGCTGCCGCAGGTGGTGTCGACCAGCACGCAGCCGCGCGTGCGCAGGAACTGCAGCTCGCCCACCGGCACGCCGACGGCGGGCAGGATCACGACGTCCTGCGCCTCGACCGAGGCGTAGCGCAGCTCCGGCCGGGGGTCCTCGGGCAGGATCTCGATGCCGAGCGCCTGGATCCGCCCGTTCACCTCGGGGTTGTGGATGATCTCGCCCGAGAGGTAGATGCGCCGCTCGGGGAACTTCTCGCGCGCCTCGTAGGCGTACTCGACCGCGCGGTCGACCCCGTAGCAGAAGCCGAACTCGCGGGCGAGCTTGACCCGCAGCTCGCCCGCGCGCGCTACGTAGCCGAGCTCCTTCAGCCGGTCGACGACCCTGGAGTGGTAGCTCGCCGCCAGGACGGGGCGCACCGCGTCCTTGAGGTTGAAGCCCTTCTGGAAATACGTCGGCTCGCTGCTGCTCATGGGTCTTGGGAAGAGCGTAGCAGATTCGCCGCTCGGCCAGCCGGTGAGGGGGGACCGCTGCCGGCGCGCCGCGCTATGCTTCCTGCCGCGTGCGCAGGGCACTCGTCGTCGAGGACGACCCGGACATCGTCGAGCTGATCGAGCACTACCTCCGGGCCGAGGGCTTCGAGGTGGAGGCGGTCGGCGACGGACGGCGCGCGCTCGAGCGCCTGCGTGAGGGGAGCTTCCACGTCGTGCTGCTGGACCTGCAGCTGCCCGGGATGGACGGCCTGAGCCTGTGCGGCGAGATCCGCCGCGACCGGCGCACCCGCGCCCTGCCCGTGATCATGCTGACGGCCCGCGGCGACGAGGCCGACCGGGTGGTGGGCCTGGAGGTGGGCGCCGACGACTACGTGGTGAAGCCGTTCAGCCCCAAGGAGCTGGTGGCGCGGGTGCGGGCCCTGATGCGCCGGCTCGAGCGGCAGGACGAGGGAGAGGAACGCCCGCTCGCGATCGGCGGGCTCGAGATCGACACGACCCGCCACACGGTCCGCAGCGACGGCACGCCGGTGCACCTGACGGCCAAGGAGTTCGCCCTGCTCGTGGCGCTCGTCGAGGCCCGGGGGCGCGTGCTGTCGCGCCAGGCGCTGCTCGAGCAGGTGTGGGGCTACTCCTACGCGGAGGGCACGCGCACGGTGGACGTCCACGTGCGGCGGCTGCGGGAGAAGCTGCCGGTCCTGGGCGATCGTCTCATCACCGTCAAATCGCTCGGGTATCGTCTGGACCCGGAGGGCGCGTGATGTCGAGGCACTTGTCGCTGCGCGGGCGGATGGTGACGACGGCGGTCGCGGCCGCGGCGGTCGCGCTCGGGCTGCTGCTGGTACTGGCCGCCCCGGCGCTCGAGCGCCGGGCGCTGCAGCAGACGGCGGACACGCTGCAGGCCGAGGCCCGGCTGATGGCGCGCGTCGTGGAGGACGCCCTCGCGCGCGGCACCAGCCCCGAGGCGCTCGACCCCGTCGTGGACGCGGCGGCGGGCGACGTGGACGCCCGCGTCACGATCGTGGCGCCGGACGGCCGCGTGCTGGCGGACTCCGCGGCATCGGGCCCGGCGCTCGGGGCGCTCGAGAACCACGGCGATCGCCCCGAGGTGAGGGCCGCGCTCGGCGGGCACAGCACGAGCCTCGAGCGCCGCAGCGCCACGATCGGCAGCGAGTTGCTCTACGCCGCGACACCGGTACGCCACGCCGGGACGATCGTGGGCGTGGCGCGTGTCTCGCGCGGCGTCGAGGGCATCACCCAGCAGAGCCGGGAGCTGTGGCGCTCGGCGGCGCTCGCGCTGGCGCTCGCTCTCGTCGCCACGTTCCTGCTCTCGCTCGCGCTCTCCCGCTCGTTCGGACGGGCGCTGCAGCAGATCATGGACGGGGCGCGCCAGCTCGCCCGGGGCGACCTGACGGCCCGCACCCGTGTGCGGCGCGACGACGAGCGGGGCGAGCTCGCGCGCATCCTCGACGACTCGGCGACCCTGCTGCAGCAGCGGATGGCCGAGCTGGCGCGCGACCGCGGCCGCACCGACGCCATCCTCTCCGCCCTCGACGACGGCGTGCTGGCGGTCGACCACCGCGGCACCGTGGTGCTGGCGAACGAGCGGCTGGGCCGCGCCATGGGGCTCGACGCCCCGACCGGCCGCCACTACCTGGAGGTGCTGCGCCAGCCCGAGGTGGCGCAGCTCGTCGAGGACGTGCTGCGCACGGGCGAGCGGCGCGAGGCGGAGGCGGAACTGCTTCACCTGCAGCGGGTCTACACGATCACCGCCGTGCCGTTCCCGGGTGCCGAGGGCACGCCGCACGGGGCGGTGTTGACGTTCGACGACGCGACCGAGCGGCACCGCGTCGAGCGGATCCGCCGCGACTTCGTCGCCAACGCCTCGCACGAGCTGCGCACGCCGCTCACCTCGATCCGCGGCTTCGTCGAGGCGCTCGAGGACGGCGCCAGCGAGCAGCCGGAGACGGCGCGGCGCTTCCTGGGCAAGATCCGCACCCACGCCGACCGCATGGCGACGCTGGTCGACGACCTGCTCGAGCTGAGCCGGCTCGAGTCGGCGACGCGCGAGCCGGAGTGGGAGCCGACGGCTGTCGGCGACCTGGTCGACGACGTGCTGGCGTCGTTCGCGGGCCCCGCGGGCCGCAAGGGCGTCGTGCTCGCGCGCGCCGGCGGCGGCGCGCCGGACGTGGTCAGCGACCCGGAGCGGCTGCGCCGCATCCTGGAGAACCTGGTCGACAACGCGGTCAAGTACACGCCGCAGGGCGGCCGGGTCGAGATCGCGGTCTCGACTGGGGCCGACGGCGGGTCCCGGGTGGTGGTCTCCGACGACGGGCCGGGCATCCCGGCCGAGCACCTGCCCCGGATCTTCGAGCGCTTCTACCGCGTCGACAAGGCACGCAGCCGCGAGCTGGGCGGGACCGGCCTCGGCCTGTCGATCGTGCGACACCTGGCCGAGAGCGTCGGGGCCGCCGTCTCGGTCGAGAGCGAGCCGGGCCGGGGCACGCGCTTCAGCGTGTCGATCCCGGCCGGGCCGGCTGCATAGACAGCCCCCCGGCCGTCGGATAGCATGCGTCGCGCGGCCGTCACGCGGCCGTCAAGCCGCCGTCACGGCGCCACCTCGAAGCCGTCACGGCCTCACCACGCACGAGGAAACAGCTGACGCGGTCACGGCCCGGGGGGCTCGCGTGAACATCGACAAGATCATCAAGTGGTTCATGCCCAAGGAGGAGCGCTTCCACGAGCTCCTCGAGAAGGCCAGCAAGAACCTGGTGCTCGGCGCCGAGGTCTTCTCGGAGATCGCCCACGCCTCGACGCTCGAGGAGCGCAAGGTCAAGAGCGTCCAGCTCAAGGCGCTCGAGCGCGAGGGCGACAACATCACGCGCCAGATCTTCGAG
Organism: Vicinamibacteria bacterium; assembly: GCA_044229815.1. Taxonomy (GTDB): domain Bacteria; phylum Acidobacteriota; class Vicinamibacteria; order Fen-336; family Fen-336; genus DATBSL01. Next base: position 16,687 of record JBGASI010000070.1, read on the forward strand.
GCGCTCAACACCACCTTCATCACGCCCTTCGACCGCGAGGACATCCGCTCGCTGGGCAGCGACCTCGACGACATCCTGGACCACCTCGAGAGTGTCGCCAAATACCTGGTGCTGTTCGATCTGGGCGAGGCCCCCGAGCCGCTGCGCCGCTTCGGCGACATCCTCTCGCAGATGGCGGTCGAGATCGACACGATCCGCGCGCTGATCTGGGACATGGGCAACCTCGGCAAGATCCAGGAGTCGATGGTGCGCGTCTCGGAGCTCGAGAACCAGGGCGACTCGCTCTACTTCACGGTGATCTCGGAGCTGTTCAAGAAGGGCTGCACCGAGTCGATCGAGATCCTGAAGTGGAAGGTGGTCTACGACGGGCTCGAGGAGGCCTGCGACCGCTGCAAGGACTTCACGCACGTCGTCGGCAACGTGACGATCAAGAACGCCTAGGCGCGCCGAGATGCCGAACGACACCCCGGTGATCATCCTCATCATCGTCGTCGCGCTGGTCTTCGACTTCCTCAACGGCTTCCACGACGCAGCCAACTCGATCGCGACCGTCGTCTCGACGCGGGTGCTCTCGCCGCAGAAGGCCGTGGTCTGGGCCGCGTTCTTCAACTTCGTGGCCGCCTTCGTGCTCGGCACCCACGTGGCCAAGACGCTCGGCAAGGGCATGATCGACCTGACGGTGGTCTCGCAGGAGGTGGTGCTGGCCGGGCTGCTGGGCGCCATCGCCTGGAACCTGATCACCTGGTACTACGGGATCCCCGTCTCCTCCTCGCACGCGCTGATCGGCGGCTACGCGGGCGCGGCGGTGGCGAAGGCGGGCTGGAGCGCGATCATCGTCTCCGGCTGGAGCAAGACGCTCGTCTTCATCGTGCTGGCGCCGATGATCGGGATGCTGCTCGGCTTCGCCCTGATGGCGTCGGTGACCTGGATCTTCCAACGCTGGAGCCCGTTCCGCCTCGACAAGCTGTTCCGCCGGCTCCAGTTGCTCTCTGCCGGCCTCTACAGCCTCGGCCACGGCGGCAACGACGCCCAGAAGACGATGGGCATCATCACCGGCCTGCTCGTGGCCTCGGGACACCTCGAGAAGTTCGAGGTGCCGCTGTGGGTGATCCTGATTTCCCACGCGGCCATCGCGTTCGGGACGATGTTCGGGGGCTGGCGCATCGTGAAGACGATGGGCAGCAAGATCACGAAGCTGCAGCCGCTCGGCGGCTTCTGTGCCGAGACCTCCGGCGCGATCACCCTCGTCGGCGCGACGCTGTCGGGCATCCCCGTCTCGACCACGCACACGATCACCGGGGCGATCGTGGGGGTGGGGGCCACGAAGCGGCTCTCGGCGGTCAAGTGGGGCGTGGCCGGTCGCATCGTCTGGGCCTGGGTGCTCACGATCCCGCTGGCGGCGGGGATGTCGGCCGTCAGCTATTTCCTGCTGCGGGCGGTCTTCTAGGACGGCCATCCCGAGCAGGGGCCCCTGCCCCGACGTTCTTCAGGGCCTCGCGTCGCGACAGGCCCGAGAGGCGCGCCTCGTGCGCGCGCACGTAGCGACGCACCTCGTCCGGGTCGCTCCACGCGTACTGGCGCAGCGCCCAGCCGATCGCCTTGCGAAGGAAGAACTCCTTCGAGTCGAGGGCCGGCTCGATGACGGCGTAGAGCAGGGCGAGGTCCGTCTCGCGCTTGAACGTGAGCTGGCACAGGATCGCGCTGCGGCGCTTCCACAGGTCGTCGCAACGGCTCCAGGCCAGCATCTCGCGCTTCATCTCGCGCGGGAAGCGCCGGAGCAGGCCGCCGAGCCGGTGGGACGCGATCTCGTCGACGTAGTCCCACCAGGCGCCCGTCACGATCAGCTCCTCGTACAGCGGCAGCGCGGCGAGATCCTGGAACGGCTCGCAGCGGCGCAGGCCGCACAGCGCGAGCGCTGCGTAGCGCTCCTCGCGAAAGCGCGCCCCGCGCCAGAGGGCGAGCACGGCGCGGCGCCAGGCGGCCGCCGTCTCCAGCTCGAGCGCGGCGAAGAGCGGGCGCAGCGCCCGCTCCCGCACGGGTGTCGTCACGCCGAGGTAGGGCAGGGCCGACTTCATGTACGCCTGCATCTGCGGCGCGCGGGCGGGGTCGG
>JBGASI010000071.1:0-12345 GCA_044229815.1 Vicinamibacteria bacterium
CCCCACGTCGTCGATCGCGATCGAGAAGCCCATCTGCGTGAAGTTCTGCAGCGCCTCGACGAACAGGGTGTAGTTCTTGATCGCGTACTGCTCGCTGACCTCGAGCGCGATGCGGTCGGGCGACAGGCCGAACTCGTCGAGCAGGCGGATCAGGCTGGCGCCCTGGAAGTCGGGGTCGTACATCGAGGCCGGCACCACGTTGACGAACAGCCGGTGCGGGGGCGGCAGCTCGCGAGCGGTGCGCAGCGCGCGCCGGCGGCAGTGGCGATCGAGCTCGAACACGAGGTCCGTCTGGGCGGCGGCCTCGAACAGGTTGAGCGGGCTGTGCTGCGAGGTGCCGGCCGGCCCGCGCGAGAGCGCCTCGAAGCCGAGCAGGCCGCCGTTCTGCAGGTCGACCACGGGCTGGAACACGCTCGTGATGTGGTTCGCGAGCAGCACGTCCTGCAGCCGGCAGCGCGTCTGGAACTCCGCCTGCATCCTCTGGATCCGCACGCTCTCCCAGGCCTCGCCGACGAGCCGGGAGACGACGCGCTCGGTCATGATCAGCGGGTTGTGGAACACAACCGCGAAGCCGACCGTCACCCGGCGCCGGCCGCGCAGGTACGGCGAGCTCATGGCGCCGAGCCTGCGGTTGAGCTCGTCGGCGACGCGCGAGGCGACGAGCTCCAGGTCGCCGATGCGCGGCCGGCTCTCGTCGTCGCCGCGACGCGGCGAGAGGAAGATCAGGAACGCGTTGCCCCCGCGATCGTCGAGTGCCAGGCGGTCGGTGGCCCGCACCTCGGCGCCCTGCAGCTCCGCGACGTGCTTGGCGAGCATGGTCAGCACCTGCTCGAACGCGCGCGAGCCGTAGGCGTGCTCGACCTGCGCGAGCTCCGAGGCGTCCACGAGCACGAGCGCCAGGTGGCCGTGCTCCCGGAGCTGGTCCGTCAGGATGCCCAGGCACTCGTGGTAGGTGGGGATCTCGGAGTACACGCCGAAGAGCTTATAGCGTCCGGATCGACCGTGCACGGCGGGCGCGTCCGGACGCGAGCCAGCCCAGATAGCCCCACAGGCCGCCCCCGGCCACGGTGAAGGCGACCCAGATCGTGGCCTGGGGCAGCAGGCCGATCCACAGCCAGCGCTTGAGCTGCGGCATCGCCAGGAAGCCGGGCGGCGGGACGTCGTAGTGGGTGCCCCAGTCGCGCGCCACAGCGAGACCCATCACGGCGGCGACGAAGGCCCGCGCCACGGCCGCGTAGACGAGCAGGCGCCAGCCGAGGGCAGGCCAGCCGGCTACGGCGAGGGCCAGCGCGACCCCGGAGGCGACGCCCCAGAGCGTCAGGTTCCCGGTCCAACCCGTCTCGAGGGCGCGCCCGAGCGCGTAGGCCGCTGCCGGTACGCCGACGAGTGCGGCGGCCGGGAGCCCGACGGCGCGGGCGGGCGCGGGCGGCTCGAGGCCGGCTCGCTGCAGCCGCCAGCCGAAGAAGAAGCCGACGAACGGGACGAGCCAGACGATGCCGAGGGGCGAGAGCCCGCCGCCGGGCACGCGGCTGAAGTAGGCGGGCGCCCAGCCCCGCAGCTCGCCGACCAGCCGCAGCAGCGTCACGCCGAACGAGAGCAGGACGGGCCAGGCGAGCAGGGGCAGCAGCGGCGGGCCCGGGCGCGACGGCCGTGCGGCGTCCGTGCGGCCGGCCGGCCGCGGCGCGCGTCCCGGCGGGCTCGCCGGCCGAAGCGTGGGCAGGTGCGACAGGCCGCGGCCGGCGCGGGGATCCTGGCTCGCCACGGGCCTAGTCCGTCCCGCTCCCGACCGGCGGGCAGGTACAGAAGAGGTTGCGGTCGCCCCAGGTGTTGTCGATCCGCGCCACCGACGGCCAGAACTTGGCGTCCCGGACCCACGGCGCCGGGAAGGCGGCCTGCTCGCGCGAGTACGGCCGCCCCCAGTCCGTCGCGGTGACCGCGGCAGCCGTGTGCGGCGCGCGGCGCAGCGGGCTCTCCTCCGCCCGGATCCGGCCCTCCTCGACCTCGCGGATCTCCTGGCGGATCGCGATCAGCGCGTCGCAGAAGCGGTCGAGCTCCGCCTGGCCCTCGCTCTCGGTCGGCTCGACCATCAGGGTCCCGGCGACCGGCCACGACATCGTCGGGGCGTGGAAGCCGTAGTCCATCAGCCGCTTCGCGATGTCCTCGACCTCGATCCCCGCCTTCTTGAAGGCGCGGCCGTCGAGGATGAACTCGTGGGCGACGCGCCCCGTCGTGCCCTGGTAGACGATCGGGTAGTGCGGCGCGAGCCGCTGCGCCATGTAGTTCGCGTTGAGGATCGCGACCTCGGTGGCTCGCTTCAACCCCGCGGCGCCCATCATCCGGATGTAGACCCACGAGATGGAGAGGATGCCGGCGCTCCCCCACGGCGCCGCGGCGACCGAGCCGTACGCCTGCGCGCCTCCCGTCCGGACGACCGGGTGGCCCGGCAGGAACGGCGCGAGGTGGGCCGCCACGGCGATCGGTCCCATGCCGGGCCCGCCGCCCCCGTGCGGGATGCAGAAGGTCTTGTGCAGGTTCAGGTGGCAGACGTCCGCGCCGATGTCCGCGGGCCGCGTCAGGCCCACCTGGGCGTTCATGTTCGCCCCGTCCATGTACACCAGGCCGCCGCCTTCGTGCACGACCTCGCAGATCTCGCGGATCGCCTGCTCGAAGACGCCGTGCGTCGACGGGTAGGTGACCATCAGCGCGCCGAGCGAGGCCCCGTGCTGGCGGGCCTTCGCGCGCAGGTCGGCCACGTCGATGTTGCCGAGCGCGTCGCACGCCACCGGGACGACCTTGAAGCCGGCCATCACCGCGCTCGCGGGATTGGTGCCGTGCGCCGAGACCGGGATCAGGCACACGTCGCGGCCGGCCTCGCCGCGGGCGTGGTGGTAGGCCCTTATCGTCAGCAGCCCGGCGTACTCGCCCTGCGCGCCGGAGTTCGGCTGCAGCGAGACGGCGGCGAAGCCGGTGACCTCTGCCAGCCAGCGCTCGAGGTCGGCGAACATCTCGTGGTAGCCGCGGGCCTGCTCGGCCGGCACGAACGGGTGCAGCTGGGAGAACTGCGGCCAGGTCACGGGCGCCATCTCGGAGCTGGCGTTGAGCTTCATCGTGCACGAGCCGAGCGGGATCATCGACTGCGCGAGCGAGAGGTCGCGGGCCTGCAGCCGGCTCAGGTAGCGCAGCATCTCGGTCTCGGCGTGGTGGCTGTTGAACACCGGGTGGGCGAGAAAGGCGCTGGCGCGGGCGTGCGGCGCGGGCAGCGCGAGCTCGACGTCCCGCGCGAGCTGCTCCGGCGTGAACGGGACCGCGCGGCCGGCGAAGGCCTCGAGCAGGTCGGCGAGATCCCCCGGCAGCGTCGTCTCGTCGAGCGCCACGCCGAGCGAGCCGTCGTCGTAGGCGCGCAGGTTGATCCCCATCGCCCGCGCGCGCTCCAGGATCGCGCGGCCCGGTTCCGGCTGCGTCCTCACGCGCAGCGTGTCGAAGCACGGCTCGTTGCCGCAGTCGAAGCCGAGCCGGCTCAAGCCGAGCCGCAGCACGCAGGCGAGCGCGCGCACGCGGCGGGCGATCGCCACGAGCCCGGCGGGGCCGTGGTAGACCGCGTACATCGAGGCCATGATCGCCAGCAGCACCTGGGCCGTGCAGATGTTGCTGGTGGCCTTGTCGCGGCGGATGTGCTGCTCGCGCGTCTGCAGCGTCAGGCGCAGGGCCTTTCGGCCCTCGGCGTCCTTGGAGACGCCGACCAGGCGGCCCGGCAGGTGGCGCCGGTGCTCGTCGCGCACCGCGAAGAAGGCGGCGTGCGGCCCGCCGTAGCCCATCGGCACGCCGAAGCGCTGCGCCGAGCCGAGCGCGACGTCGGCGCCGAACTCGCCCGGGGCGCGCAGCAGGGTGAGCGCCAGCAGGTCGCAGGCCACCACGACGAGCGCGCCCGCGGCGTGGGCGCGCGCGACGAGGCCGGCGTGGTCGCGCACGACGCCGTCCGTGGCCGGGTACTGCACGAGCACGCCGAAGAGCCGCTGCCCGGCGAAGTCGATCGCTTCGGCGCTGCCCACGTGGACCCGAATCCCGAGCGGCTCGGCCTTCGTGCGCACGACCGCGATGGTCTGCGGGTGGCAGTCCTCGGCGACGAAGAAGCCGTCCTGCCCCGGCCGGGCGAGCGCGCGGCACAGCGTCATCGCCTCGCCCGCGGCGGTCGCCTCGTCGAGCAGCGAGGCGTTGGCGAGCGGCAGCCCGGTCAGGTCGGCGACCATGGTCTGGAAGTTGAGCAGCGCTTCGAGCCGGCCCTGCGCGATCTCGGCCTGGTAGGGCGTGTACTGCGTGTACCAGCCGGGGTTCTCGAGCACGTTGCGCAGGACGACGCCGGGCACGTGCGTGCCGTGGTAGCCCATGCCGATGAACGAGCGCAGGACCCGGTTCTTCGCCGCCTTGGCGGCGAGCTCGGCGAGCGCCTCGGGCTCGCTCAGCGGCGCCGGCAGCGCCAGCGCGCCACCGAGCCGGATCCCGGCCGGCACGGTCTGGGCGACCAGGGCCTCGAGCGAGTCGAGCCCGAGGCTTGCGAGCATCGCGGCGCGCTCGGCGTCGTTCGGCCCCACGTGGCGGCGCACGAAGTCCGCGGGAGGCTGGAGCAGGGCGCGCGCCCCGGACGGGGCGGCGTTGGCGGCGGTGGAATCGGACACGGTCATCCTCTGGCAGGCGCCGGGCGGCGCGACGCGGCGGCGACGGCGGCTACTTCGATTCGCTGTCCACGAGCGACTGGTACGCGGCCGCGTCGAGCAGCGCGGCGACGCTCGCAACGTCGGTGATCCGGACCTCGATCATCCAGGCTTCGCCCTGGGGGTCCTTGTTGATCAGCTCGGGCTTGGCCACGAGCTCGGTGTTGACCGCGACGACCTCGCCGCTCACCGGCGAGAACAGCTCCGAGACGGCCTTCACGGACTCGACGGTCCCGAACTGCTCTCCCGGGGCGAGCGCGCGGCCGGGCTCGGGCAGCTCGAGGAACACCACGTCGCCGAGCTGCTTCTGCGCGTAGTCGGTGATACCCACGCGACCCCGGTCGCCCTCGATGCGGATCCACTCGTGGTCCTTCGAGTAGCGGCAATCCTGCGGGTACATGCTGAGGCCTCCTGGCTACGGGCGCGGACGCTTGTAGAAGGGCGTGGGGACGACGCGGGCGCGCGTGGCGCGGCCGCGGATCTCCACGTCGAGCTCGCTGCCCACCGTGGCCCGCGCGGCGGGCAGGTAGGCGAGGCCGATGCTCTTCTGAAGGAAGGGCGCGAAGCTGCCCGAGGTGACCGCCGAGACCACGGCGTCGTCGAGCCGCACCGGGTAGCCGTGGCGCGGGATGCCACGCTCCACCATCTCGAAGCCGACCAGCTTGCGCGGCGCGCCCTTCGCCTTCTGCTCGGCGAGGACGCCGCGGCCGTTGAAGTCCCCCTTGGCCTCGTCTGTGGAGACGATCCAGCCGAGACCGGCCTCGATCAGCGTGGTCGTCTCGTCCATGTCGTTGCCGTAGAGCATCATCCGGGCTTCGAGCCGCAGCGTGTCGCGGGCGCCGAGGCCCGCGGGCAGCAGGCCCTGCGGTGTCCCCGCGTCCACGATGCGGCGCCACAGCGCCGGGGCGGCCTTGGGGTCGACGAAGACCTCGAAGCCGTCCTCGCCGGTGTAGCCGGTCCGGGCCACGATCGCCTGGTGCCCGTCGACGCCGCCCTCGGCGAAGCGGTAGAAGCCGAGCGTCGCGAGGTCGATCGAGGTGAGCGGCTGCAGGATCGCCTCGGCGCGGGGCCCCTGCAGCGCCAGCAGAGCGAACTGCTCGCTCAGGTCGTGCAGGCCGCAGCCGGAAGGCCGCTGCGCCAGCAGCCAGTTCCAGTCCTTCTCGATGTTGGCGGCGTTGACGACGACCAGGTAGCGCCGCTCGGAGCGGCGGTAGACGATGATGTCGTCCACCGGGCAGCCGCTCGGCATCGGCAGCGCCGAGTACTGGGCCTGGCCGTCGACGAGCTTCGCCACGTTGTTCGCCGTGACGCGCTGCAGGAAGGGCAGGGCGCCCTCGCCCTCGACCTCGAACTGCCCCATGTGGGAGACGTCGAAGAGGCCGGCCGCGGTGCGGACCGCACGGTGCTCGGCGATCAGCCCCGAGTACTCGACGGGCATGTCCCACCCGCCGAAGGGCACCATCTTCGCCCCGCTGGCACGGTGCACGTCGTTGAGGGGGGTCCTGCGAAGGTCGGCCATCGGACGAGAGGCAAGCTATCACAGGGGCGCGAAGGGGGTCAATCGCGGGTCAATCGGGCCAGTCCCTTGATTTACAAGGATTTGTCGTCTAGCCTGAACGTGTGGCCGAGGCCTACCTCGTCACCTGCTGGAATTGCCTTGGTGAGTTTGACGCCATACCTGCGGTGTGGTGTTCGGACGACCCGAAGAACCCGACGAAGCTCTGCCCGTTCTGCCTGCGCTGCTTCTGCGACGCCAGCGCGGACTACAAGCAGCAGTTCTGGCGCCGCGCGCCGGAGCAGCTCGTCGGCGAGCTGCAGACGCTCTCCCGCAGCCAGGATCGCCTCGGCGACATCCTGATCCGCATGAAGCGGATCACCACCCCGCAGCTGCTCGAGGCGCTCGTCGAGCAGCGCGACACCGGCCGCAAGCTCGGCGAGATCCTGGTCACCCGCGCGATGGTCTCGCGCGAGGACGTCGACTCGGCGCTGCGCAGCCAGGGCGTCACGCGGCTCAACGACACGCGGGCCGGCGACACGGGCGCCCTCTACTGGCAGCAGAGCAACCCGGACTCGATCCTCGAGTACCTGCTCTCGCTCGGCGCGCGCAAGCGGGCCTCCGACGTCAGCATCGAGCCCCAGCCGGAGCAGGTGGCGATCCGCTACCGCATCGACGGCTTCTCGTTCCGCGTCGAGCCGGTGCCGAAGTCGTTCGAGGCGCCGCTCGAGCGCGCGCTGTTCGCGATGTTCGGCCTCGACGCGGCGCGGCGCGCCAAGCCGCAGACGGGCCGCAGCAGCGCCAGGCTCGGCGACGACGAGTACGACCTGACCATCCACACCATCCCCGGCGCCCAGGGCGTCAGCGCGACGATCAAGCTGGTGAACCGCGCCACCTTCATCAAGGACTTCGGCTCGCTCGGGCTCGAGCTGGAGGACCGCGTGCGCCTGGTCGAGGAGATCCGCTCCGGCCTCGGCCTGATCCTGGTGACCTCGCCCGCCTTCAACGGCGCGATCACCACGGCCTACTCGATCATGGCGTTCCTGGCGCAGGGCCAGCGCGACGTGCTGTCGATCGAGTCGCCGATCCACTGGACGATGGAGGGGGTGCGCCAGGTGGAGGCCGAGCCGGGGCCCGACGGCCCGCGCATCGAGGCCTCGCTGCGGGCGATGGTGGCGGTGCGCCCCGACGCGCTGATGGTCTCCTCCATCCCCGACCACGGCACCGGCGTCCTCGTCGCGCAGCTCGCCGGCAGCCTGCTGGTCGTCGGCCAGGTGACGGCGCCCAGCGCCGCGCGCGGCCTCGTGGCGCTGCGCGAGCTGGGCGTGCCGCCTCAGCTGCTCGGCGGCTCGCTGGCGCTCGTCACCGGGCAGCGGCTGGTGCGGACGATCTGCCGCATCTGCCGCGAGCCGGCCGAGCCGCCGCCGCTGCAGACGCTGGCGGCGCACGGGATCGAGGCCGAGGACGCGCGGCAGATGCGGTTCTTCAAGGGGCGCGGCTGCCCCACCTGCAACACCATCGGCTACCGCGGCCGGCGCGCCGTCTTCGAGACGATCCCGGCCAGCCCCGAGGTGCGCGAGGCCGTCGAAGGCGGCCGCCCTGCCGGCGACGTCGAGGCGGCGGCGGCGGAGACGGGCATGGTCTCGATCCGCGAGCGCTGCCTGGCGCTCGTGCGCGAGGGCGTCACCACCTTCGAGGAATTCGCGCGCCTGCGGCTCTAGCCGAGAGCGAAGCGGACGTGGACGGTCGCCCGGACCTCGACCGGCTGGGCGCCCTTGCGCACCGGCTCGTACCGCCACTGGCGCACGGATGCGAGCGCCGACTCGGCCAGGCGCGGGTCGCCCTCGAGCGCGGCAGGCGTGCCCAGCTGCGGCTCGAGCTGCTTCAGCCGTTCGAGGGTCGCCGCGGAGGCGACCACCTTGGCGTCCTTGACCGCGCCGTCTTTCCCGATGATGACGTCGATCCTGAACACGCCCTCGACCTTCTCGGATCGAGCGCTCGCCGGGTAGACGGGCTGCGGCTGGCGCAGCAGCCGGGGGGCGGGCCCTTCCGGGCGCTCCTCGCCGCCTACGGCGGGCGCTTTGGCGACGGCGGGCCCCGCTCCCTGCAGCGGAACGGCCGTGCCGGACCAGGCGACGGCGAGCAGGACGACGACGGCCGTGGCTGCGACGTGGGCGACCGTGCGGGCGCGTGACATCGAGACCTCCTTCAGCAGCGCGTCCACCCTCTCCCGGAGGTGGCTCTCGCGCAGGAACGGCGCGACCGGGACCGCGCCGGATCGGACGGCGAGGCGCGCGACCTCGACCAGCGACTCGAGGTAGGTGGAGCGCTGGCCGAGCCGTCGCACCACCGCGGCGTCCACGTGTTGCTCGCGCGCGAGGCGGACGCGCGCCACCAGCCAGCGGACGGCCGGGTGGAAGAAGAACAGCGACGTGAGGACTTCCTCGAACAGCAGCGCCAGCCAGTCGTGACGCCGGGCATGCAGCAGCTCGTGCAGCGCCACGGCCCGCTGGCGGTCGGGATCCATCGAGGCGAAGAACGCCGGCAGCAGGACGATCGGCCGACGCAGCCCGAACGTGGCGGGCCCGGCCTCCCGGTCCGAGACCGCGAGGAGCGAGGCGGGAGCGACGGCGTCGCGCAGCGACAGCAGCCAGGGCTCGGCAGCGAACGGCCGGGCGTCACGGCGCAGTCCGTGCAGGCGCCCGAGTCCTGCGGCCAGGCGCCCGAGCCTCACCCCGGCGCCGAGCAGCAGGAGGCCGGCTGCGAGCGCGCTCCAGTCGCGGCGCAGCAGCTCGAGCCCCGCCGCCGCGGCTGCGGGCGGGCGAGCCGGGGCGCCCGCGGCGGAGCGGACCGTCGTCGACCAGAGGACGGAGGCCGGCGCCGGCCGGCGCGGCTGCAGCAGGGGCAGGAGAAGCACCAGCACCAGCAGTCCCTGCCAGACGGCGAGGCGGAGCGAGGCGCGCTCGAGCGGGGCCAGCCGCGAGAGAACGGCCGCCGCCAGCACGAGCACGGCCACCTGGACGCTCCAGGCGGCGAGGTTGAGCAGCGCCAGCTCGAGCCCGCTCATCGCTTCTCCCGGATCCGCCGGGCGATCGCGTCGAGCTCGGACGCGCTGATCTGCTCGTCCTCGACGAGGTGGGCGAGCAGCGGCCCCGCCGAGCCCCCGAACACGCGCTTGACGAACTCGCGCACCATCGAGGCCACGACCTGGCGCTGCGGGAGGGCGGGCCGGTAGCGGAAGGACCTCCCCTCCGCGACCTTGCTCAGGTGGCCCTTGCGCTCGAGCACGTTCATCATGGTGAGCACGGTGGTGTAGGCGATGCGCCGGCGCGCGAGCAGGTCCTCGTAGCACTCGCGCACCGTGGCCTCGCCGCGCGCCCAGACCGCCTTCATGATCTCGAGCTCCTGCGGCGTGAGCGTCGGGCTCTGCTTTCTCATCGGTCCCGTCTCATTCTACTAATGAATTAGTACTAACGATGCCGTTTGTCAAGCGGCGCCTTCCGGGACGACGGGTGCGGCCCGGCGGGGCCCGGTGATACGCTCCCGCCGAGGCCGCGATGCAGAGCCGTGCGCTGACGCTCGAGACGATCCCGGGGCGCTACGCCGTGTGCCGCCTCGACCCCACGGTGCCGTTCCCGGAGTGGGCCTCCGCGGCCGGCGCCTTCAGCTCCGTGACGCGCACGGCCGCCGAGCTCTCGGTGGTCTGCGCCGAGGCCGCCGTGCCGGCCGGGACGCGGGCGGAGGGCGGCTGGCGTTGCCTGCGGGTGAAGGGGCCGCTCGGCTTCGGGCTGACCGGGATCCTGGCCAGCCTCGCCGGCCCGCTCGCGAGCACGGGCGTCAGCATCTTCGTGATCTCGACCTACGACACCGACTACCTGCTGCTGCAGGAGCGCGACCTCGAGCGCGGCGCGCACGCGCTCGAGCGCGCCGGTCACTCGGTGCTGCCGGAGGCCGGCTGAGGTCCCGCTACTCCGCCTGGGCCACGGTACCCTCGGCCGGCGCGAAGAACGCGAGCAGCAGCAGGTCCTCGGCGACGCCGTGGAACCCGTGCTCGACGCGCGCCGGGACGGTGAACAGGAAGCCCGGCTCGACGGCGAAGTCCTCGTCGCCCATGCGGAAGCGTGCCCGGCCCTCGAGCACGAGGTAGACCTCTTCCTCGTTGTGCGGGCCCTGCTCGTCCGTCTCGCCCTTGCGCAGGCGGTAGAGCCCCGCGCTGAGCTGGCCGCTGCGCAGCGCCTCGAGATAGCGCCGCGGGGCCCGGCGCTGGGCCTCCACCAGGCGCCCCAGGTCGAGCGGCCGGCCCTCGCGGGCGCGCACCGCGGCGAGCATCCGCTCGACGACCTCCTCGGGCGAGAGCTTCGTGGTGTCGAGCGCCAGGGCGTCCCAGGCGCGCACCAGCGGCGACTCGGCGCGGTGGGTGTCTGTGTAGTCGCGCTCGCGCACCTCGCGCTCGACGGCGTCGAAGGTGGCGTCGCTGCCCGCGGCGCGCAGCTCACCCAGCCGGCGCTGGGCCCGGGCGCTCGGGTTGGCGTCGAGGTAGAACTTCACCTCGGCGTCCGGGAAGACCGCGCTGCCGATGTCGCGGCCGTCGAGCACGACACCGCCGTCGCGGCCCAGCTCCCGCTGGCGCGCCACCATCTCGACGCGCACGCCGGGGTGGACCGAGACGAGCGACGAGGCGCGGCTGATCTCGCGCGAGCGCACCTCGGCGGTCACGTCCTGCCCGTCGAGCAGCACGCGGCGGCCGCCGTCGCTGAGCTCGATGCGCGAGGCGCGGCACAGCGTGGCGAGCGCCTCCTCGGCGTCGAGCGAGACGCCCGCGCGCATCGCCGCCAGCGCCAGCGCGCGGTACATGGCGCCGGTGTCGATGTAGGTGTAGCGCAGCTGCGCCGCGAGGACGCGCCCGGCGGTGGACTTGCCGGCCCCGGAGGGACCGTCGATGGCGACGACCAGACCGTTGGCTCTCATTTCAGTGTCTTCCCGGGAGGACGGCGGCGAGCGCCGCGAGGAACGCCGTGTTCTCGTCGGCCGTGCCGATCGAGACGCGCAGCCAGCTGTTCATGTCGTACGGGTCGAGCGGGCGCACGATCACCCCGCGCGCCAGCAGGCGGCGGAACACCTCGCGGCCCGACTCGCGCGTGTCGAACGCGACGAAGTTGCCCAGGCTCGGCAGCACCTCGAACCCGCGCTGGGCGAGCGCGCCGGCGACGCGCGCCTTCTCGGAGCGGTTCGTGTCGACCGAGCGGCGCACGTGCTCCGTGTCGCCGAGCGCGGCGGCGGCGGCGGCCTGCGCCACCGCGTTCGTGCCGAACGCCTCACGGATCGTGAGCACGGCCTCGAGCAGCGCGGGCGCCGCGACGGCGTAGCCGGCGCGCAGCCCGCCCAGCCCGTAGGCCTTGGAGAAGGTGCGGGTGACCAGCACCGGCGCGCCGCGCAGGACGAGCTCGATCCCGTTCGGGTAGTCCGGGTCGTCCGCGTACTCGAAGTAGGCCTCGTCGAGCACCAGCACGCAGCCGGGCGGCAGGCCGGCGACGAGCTTCTCCAGCTCGGCCCTGCGGTTCCAGGTGCCGGTCGGGTTGTTGGGGTTGGCGACGAACACCAGGCGCGTGCGCTCGTCGACGGCCCGCGCCATCGCCGCGAGGTCGTGGGTGAAGCCCCGCATCGGGACCTCGCGCGCGCCGCGGTTGTGCGCCGTGACGATCTGGCGGAAGCGGACGAAGGCGTGCTCGGCCATCACCGCGTTGTCGCCCGGGCCGAGCAGCGCGCGGGCGACGAGGTCGAGGATCTCGACCGAGCCGTTGCCCGCCAGCACGTACGAGGCCGGCACGCCCAGGTGCGCGGCGAGCGCCGCGCGCAGCTCGGTGGACTGCGGGTCCGGGTAACGGTTCACCCCGGCGAGCGCGGCCTGGGCGGCCGCCAGGGCCCTGGGCGAGGGACCGAGCGGGTTCTCGTTCGAGGCGAGCTTGACCACCTCGGTGAGGCCGAGCTCGCGCTTGACCTCGTCGATCGGCTTGCCGGGCTCGAAGCGCTCGAGACCCTCCAGGTGGGCCGGGAAACGGAACCAGCCGGGGCGCGGGGCCGAGCTCACCGTCGGCCTCGGCGCGCGGGACCGCGACCGGCTCCGGCCGGGCGGGACGCTCC
>JBGASI010000623.1:0-2694 GCA_044229815.1 Vicinamibacteria bacterium
CCGGCTCGGCTACCGCGGCCTCGGCCCGGGCTCGGCGCTGCGCGCCCTGTACCCGGTGCTCGCGTACCGCCTCGAGGGCGAGCGGGACCGGCACGTGGTGGCGGCGGCGCTCGAGTCGGCGAGCGAGGGGCAGCTGCCGCTCGTCCGTGCGTACCTGCGGGCCTGGGGCCGCCACCGCGACTTCAACCTGGAAGCCGGCCTGCGCCGGATGGGCCTGCGGCTCGAGGAGGCGCAATGGGCGTGATCTGGCTGACGGGCGACCTGCACCACGCGAGCCTTGGCACCGGGAACCAGCAGCACGCGGACGACAGCGAGATCCGGATCGCGGGGCGCTACCTGAACCTGCTCGAGGAGGCGGGGGTCAAGGTCACCTTCTTCGTGAGCGGCCGCGCGGTGGAGGAGGAGTGGCAGGACCTCGGCCCGATCGCGCGGAGCCCCTTCGTCGAGCTGGGCGGCCACAACTACTCCTGCTTCGACCCCGCGCTGCCGCACCGCGTGTTCAAGAAGCTGCTCGGCAGCTACAACGGGCCGAGCTTCGTGCAGCGCCGCGACTGCCTGCGCACGGCGCGGATCATCCAACACCGCACAGGACGTGCGATCACGGCCTGGCGCAACCACATGTACATGCACGGTCCCCGCACCGAGGAGGTCCTCGCCTCGTGCGGCATCCGGCTCTGCTCGGACGGCACCTCGACCGCCGTCGACCGCCCGCAGTGGCACCCGGCCGGCCTGTGGAGCTTCCCGCTCAACGTGATGCCGGACCACGAGCACCTCTACCACGCCGAGCGCACGCCCGAGTGGGTCGAACGCTGGGTCACCCGCTACGGCTGGAGCGACGCCTTCGGGCCGCGCTCCTACCCGGTGGAGGAGTGGACGGACCTCGTGCTCGGGCAGTTGCGGGCCCACGCCGAGCGCGGCTCGGTCGCCAGCGTGATCATCCACCCGATCACGCTCTACCTCTGCGACCGCTTCCGCTCGTTCCGTAGGATCCTGGACGTGCTGGCCTCGAGCCGGACGATCCACGCCAGCGAGCTGCTCGAGGAGGCGGAGGCCCACCGGGGCGCTTCGCCCCGGGCCGTGGCGCCCGGCCCCTCGCGCTCGGGCGTCCTGGAGTCGCCCGCCCCGCAGGATCAACGACATGCAGCCAGGGTCGCCGGGCACGCGTCTTGATGAAGAGACCGCCATGAGCGAACCGCGCGTCAGCGTCATCATGCGATCCAAGAACTCGGACTGGGTCATCGCCCAGGCCCTGGCCGGCCTGTACTCCCAGAGCTTCCGGGACTTCGAGCTGCTGGTCGTCGACTCGGGCTCCACCGATCGCACGCTCGAGATCGTGCGCCAGTACCCGGGTCGCCTCGTGGAGATCCCGGCCGGCGACTACTACCCCGGCCGGGTCCTGAACGAGGCGATCGCCCGGACCTCGGGCGAGATCGTCGTGTTCCTCAACTCGGACTGCGTCTGCCTGTCGCCGCACTCGCTCGGCCGCCTCGTGGCCGCCTTCGACGACGGCGTCACCCAGGCGGCCTTCGCCCGCCAGCTGCCCCGGCCGGAGGCGCACGACTGGGTCTGCCGGGACTACGCCGAGGCCTTCCCGCCCGCGGGGCCCGCGCCCTCGTGGCTGACGCTCTCGCTGCCCTTCGCCGCGATGCGCCGCAGCGCGTGGCACGACCGGCCCTTCTACACCGAGGCCTGGGGCTCCGAGGACACCGAGTGGGGCACGGAGGCCCGCGTGCTCGGCTGGCGGATCAGCTACGTGCCCGAGGCCCTGGTCATGCACTCGCACAACTACACGCTGAAGCAGCTGTACGGCCGGCGTTTCATCGAGGGCGAGGCGGACGCCTTCATCCGGCTCGACCGCGACTCGCTGCGGGCGACGGCCGGCCGCCTCCTGCGCTCGATCGCGAAGGACCTCGCCTACTCGCTGTGCCGCGGACACCTGGCCGAGGCGGCGCTCGCCGTGCCGCGCCGGGCGGTCTACCACTGGGCCTACTACCGCGGCCACCGCCTGGGCGAGGAGCGTCTCGCCACGGGCAACCGCGACGCCAGCGTCGGGCAGGCCGCCGTGCTCTCGCGGTACGGGGCGTAGTCGTGGGCGTCCAGGCGCTGGAGCGCGCGTTCACGCCGGCGGCCGCGCAGCGCCCCCGCGTCGCCGCGGACCTCGTCACGGTCGCACGGGACCGACGGCTGCGCTTCGGGGTGCCGACCCTCGGGGCGGATGGCGGGCGCTCCGGCATCGGCCAGTACGTGGTCGAGCTCCTGGCGGCGCTGGCCGGCCTCGACGAGGGGCGCGGGGCCGAGGTGATCGCCCACGAGGCCGAGGCGGCGGTGTTCACGCCGGGGCCGCGCGGCCTGCCGACCTTCACCGTGGCCGACTGGCTGCGCCAGCCGGCGGCGGGTGTCGCCTGGCACCAGGCCGCGCTGCCCGTGTGGTGCCGGCGCCGGGACTGGGACGCGGTGCTGCTCCCGGCCGCGAACCGCCGTTTGCCGCTCCACCTGCCCTGCGCCAGCGTCGGCACCGTCCACGACTTCTCGATGCTGCACGTGCCGGGGAAGTACGACCCGCTGCGCGGCGTCTACATCGAGCGCGTGCTGCCCTTCCTGGTGCGGCGCCTGACGCGGGTGATCACCGTCTCCGAGAGCAGCAAGCGCGACATCGTCGGTCTCGCGCGCGTGCCGGACGAGCGCGTGCACGTG
>JBGASI010000072.1:0-12303 GCA_044229815.1 Vicinamibacteria bacterium
AGACCGTGTCGCCGATCGACTTGCCCGACCCGCGCGCGCCGCGCTCGCGCAGCAGCGCCGCGAAGGCGACGCGGCCGTTGCGCTCGGCGACGTCGAGCGGGGTGCCGCCCGAGCGGGCGCGCAGGTCGAGCCGCGCGCCGCCGTCGAGCAGCGCCCGCGCGACGGCCAGGTCGCCCTTCAGCGCGGCCTCGTGCAGGGCCGTCCAGCCCCCGCGGTCGCCCGCGTCCGGCGGCGCCCCGGCCCGCAGCAGCGCCACGACCTGCGCCGCGTCGCCGCGCGAGGCGGCCCCGACGAGGCGCCGCGTGACGTCCTCCGCCGCCCTTCCCGCGAGCGGCGCGGCCAGGAACAGGAGCGCCACCAGCCGCCATGACCACCGTCCGCCGACGCCTTGCACCGCTCGGGCCTCCCCGCGCCCGCAAGGATGGAGCGCAAGCCGCTCCCGCGCAAGCGCGAGGACGGCCGGCGAGTCGTGAGAGACTTGCCGCGCGACACGGAGGACACCGATGGACACGCCGAGCACCCAGTCGCTCCCGCCGAACGCCTACGTGCCCCTCGCGCCCGGCCAGCGCTACGAGCCGCTGGTGCCCGCCACGGCGCAGCTGCCAGAGGCCACCGTGCGCTCGGTGGGCTGGGGCCTCTTCCTCTGTGTGGTCTTCACCGTCGCCTCCGCCTACTCCGGCCTGAAGGTCGGCCAGGTGATGGAGGCGGCGATCCCGATCTCCATCCTCACGATCGGCCTGGCGCGCACCTACGCCCGCCGCTCGAGCCTGCTCGAGAACGTGATCGTGACCGGCATCGGCGGCGTCTCGGGCTCGCTGGCGGCCGGGGCGATCTTCACGCTGCCGGCGCTCTACATCCTGAACCTGCAGCCGCACCCGGCGCAGACGGTCTTCATCTGCCTCTCCGGCGCCTGCCTGGGCGCCCTGTTCCTGATCCCGCTGCGCCGCTACTTCGTGCGCGAGACGCACGGGGCGTTCCCCTTCCCCGAGGCGACCGCGATCACCGAGGTGCTGGTGACCGGGGAGAAGGGCGGCTCGCAGGCGAAGCTGCTGCTGCAGGCCACCGCGATCGCCGGCGTCTACGACTTCCTCGCCACCACCTTCCACGTCTGGCACGAGTTCGTGGACTTCCAGTTCGTGCCGGCGGTGAAGACGCTGGCCGAGCGGGCGCGGGTGGCGCTGAGCTTCGACGCCGTGGCCTTCATCCTCGGGCTCGGCTACGTGATGGGCCTGCGCTCGTCGCTGATCCTGTGCGCCGGGGGCTTCCTGTCGAACCTGGTGCTGGTGCCGCTCATCTGGATGATCGGCCAGCACGTGCCCGAGGCCGTCTACCCCGCCAGCGTGCCGATCGCCCAGATGAGCGCGGCCCAGATCTTCCGCGGCTACGTGCGCTTCGTCGGCGTGGGCGCGATCGCCACGGCCGGCATCTTCGGCATCGTGAAGTCGCTGCGTATCATCGCCGGCTCCTTCTCGATCGCCGCGCGCACGTTCCGCCAGGGCGAGGCCGCGCAGGAGCGCACCGACCGCGACATCCCGGTCGTCTCGATCCTGGCCGGCGTGCTCGTCTCGACGCTGGCCGCGGGTCTGTTCTTCTCGACGCTCGGGCAGTCGCTGCTGGTGGTGCTGGTGGGCGTCGCGCTGACGCTCGTCTTCTCTTTCTTCTTCACCTCGGTCGCCGCCAACGCGATCGCCACCACCGCGCGCAACCCGATCTCGGGCATGACGATGCTGACGATCATCGTCTCCTCGATCGTGCTGCTGCGCTTCGGCGTCTCGGGGACGAGCGGGATGTTCTTCGTGATGGCGGTGGCCGGCGTCGTCTGCACGGCTGTCGCGGTCTCGGGCCAGTTCGTCACCGACCTCAAGAGCGGCTACTGGCTCGGCTCGACGCCGGCGGCGCAGGAGAAGGTGAAGTTCCTCGGCATCGCGGCGGCGGCGATCGCGGCCGGGCTCACGATCGTCCTGCTGGCGCAGGCCTTCCAGTTCGGCGAGGCGACCCCGGGCGACCCGCGTGTCGTGCTGCCCGCGCCGCAGGCCGCGATCATGAAGTCGCTGGTCGAGGGCTTCATGAGCCGCCAGCCGGTGGCCTGGATCCTGTTCGGCGCGGGCTCGGTGATCGCCGTGATCATGGAGATGCTGGGCGTGCCGGCGCTGATCTTCGCGCTGGGCATGTACCTGCCGCTCGAGCTCAACACGCCGGCGCTCGTGGGCGGTTTCCTCGCGCACTTCCTGAACCGGCGCGCGGAGAAGACCGGCGGCGAGCACGGCCTGTCGATCCGCGAGCGCGGGGTCGTGATCGCGTCCGGGCTGATGGCGGGCGGCGCCCTGGGCGGCGTGTTCGGCGCGGCCCTGCGCCTGGTGCCGGGTTACACCGAGGACTGGATCCGCAGCCCGTTCTACGGCGACGTGGCGGTCTCGCAGAGCGTCTCGGCCCTGCTGTTCGTGGCCCTGTGCGTGTACGTCTGGCGGGCGGCTACCCGGCCGCCCGCGAAGGCCTGAGGCCAGCCGGCCTCAGGCCTTCGGGGGGCTGGGCGACTAGCCGAGGTTCTTTGCCGCGAACTCCCAGTTGAGGAGCTTGTCGATCACGGCCGTGACGTAGTCGGGGCGCCGGTTGCGATAGTCGACGTAGTAGGCGTGCTCCCAGACGTCGATCGTGAGCAGCGGCGTCTTGCCGGCCGAGGTGAGCGGCGTCTCGGCGTTGGGCGTCTGCTCGATCTTGAGCTTGCCGCCCTCGAGCACGAGCCAGGCCCAGCCGCTGCCGAACTGCGTGACCGCGGCCTTGGCCAGGTCTTCCTTGAACTTCGCGAAGTCGCCGAAGTCCGACTTGATCTTGTCGAGGAGCTTGCCGGTGGGCTGGCCGCCGCCCTTCGGGCTGAGGCTCTTCCAGTAGAACGTGTGGTTCCACACCTGCGCGGAGTTGTTGAAGAGCCCCTTCTTCTCGGGCTTGCCGGCCGCGGCCTTGACGATGTCCTCGAGGGACGCGCCGGCCAGCTCCGTGCCGTCGATCAGCTTGTTGGTGTTGTCCACGTAGGCCTTGTGGTGCTTGCCATAGTGGAACGAGAGCGTCTCCTGGGAGATGTGCGGGGCGAGGTCGCTCTCGCCGAAGGGAAGGGAAGGCAGTTCGATCATCCTGGCACCTCTAGTCTCGAGAATCGTGGGCGAGGCCCCGGCCCTCGCGGCGACGGCCACGCCGGCAGCGAGGGCGCCGCCGATGAACCCGCGCCTCGTGGCGCGGGACGGATTCCGGTTCTCCGCCATGGTCTTGGGCTCCTTGGGAACCCCTCCAGCGTACTCCAGTCGGCCGGGCCGCCCAAGCAGCGGCGGCCCTGCAGCTTCAGGCGGCGAGCACGATCCGGTAGCGCGCGCGGCCCTGGCGCACGTCGCCGAGCGCCGCGTCCGCCTCGGCCAGGGGCCGCAGCTGCGTCTTCGCGGCGATGCCGTGGCGGGCGGCGAAGGCCAGCATCTCGCGGATCGCGGGCCGCCCGCCGATCGCGGAGCCGGCCAGGGTCTTCTGCTGCCCGAGCAGCGCGAAGGCCTGGATCGCCAGCGGCTCGCTGGTGGCGCCGACGAGGCACAGCACGCCGTTCGGCCGCAGGGCGCCCAGGAGGCCGTCCCAGTCCGGGGTCGCGAAGACCGTGGAGAGGATGAAGTCCAGGCTCGACGCGATCGAGCGCAGGGCCTTTCTCTCGCGCGTCGCGACGAAGCGGTGGGCGCCGAACGAGCGGGCCTCCAGCTCCTTCTCGGGGGTCGTCGAGATCGCCGTCACCTCGCAGCCCATGGCGTGCGCGAACTGCAGCGCGAGGTGCCCCAGGCCGCCGATGCCGACGACGCCGACCCTCATCGACGGCTTCGCCCAGCGCCGCAGCGGCGAGTAGACCGTGGCCCCGCCGCACAGCAGGGGTGCCGCCGCGTCGGAGGCGAGGCTGTCCGGGATCGCGAAGGCGAAGCGTCCGTCCACGCGGATGCGGTCGGCGAAGCCGCCGAAGTGGCCCACGCAGGTGGCCTGGTTCCGCGCGCACAGGTTCTCGTCGCCGCCGAGGCAGGTCTCGCAGGCGAGGCAGGCGCCGCGCTGCCAGCCGACGCCGACGCGGTCGCCGGCCTTCAACGGCAGGGCCTCGGGCCCGACGGCCGCGACCGTGCCGACGATCTCGTGGCCGGGGACCATCGGGTAGCTCCCCATCCCCCAGTCGCCGTCCACCAGGTGGACGTCGCTGTGGCAGATGCCGCAGTGGCTGATCGCGATCTCGACGTCGTGGGCGCCGAGGGGCGCCGGCTCGTACGTGAAGGGCCGCAGGGCTCCCCGCGCCTCGTGGGCTGCGTGTGCGTGGATTGTCATGAGATCACTGTATCCAAGGCGCCCCGGGCCCGCCAGCCGGCGGTAAGATGCCGCACGCCGCGGCCGGCACCGTGGCCGCCGCCCCAGGGGCTGGGAGGGGAGATGAGCGTCCGGAGTTCGCGCGCGGTCCTGCTGCTGGCGCTGCTCGCGCCCGCCTGCACGGAGAAGCCCGCGCCGCCCGCGGGCCCACGCGTCGTCGCCGGCAACGGCAGCGAGGGCTTCGCCGACGGCGTCGGAGCGCAGGCCCGTTTCCGCAAGCCGATCCGGCTCGCGCCGCTCGGCGAGGACGGCGTGGTCGTCGCCGACATCTTCAACCACGCGATCCGCGCGGTGCGCCTCGACGGGCGGGTCACGACGCTCGTGGGCGGCCCGGAGCGCAAGGGCTGGCGCGACGGCGCCGCGACGGAGGCGCTGATCGCCTCGCCGCACGGCGTCGCGGTCGCGCCGGGCGGCGCGATCGCCGTGGCGGAGGCGGCGGGCCAGACGATCCGCCTGCTGACGCCCGCGAGCGGCGCGGCCGGCCGGGGCCCGTACCTCGTCTCGACGCTGGCCGGCGCGGCCGGCCAGGAGGGCCTCGTCGAGGGTCCCGCCGCGCAGGCGCGCTTCCGCTCGCCGCACGCGGTGCTTTGGGACAGCGACGGCTCGCTGCTCCTCGCCGACATCGGCAACGCGCGCGTCCGCCGGATCCGCGACGGCGTCGTGGAGACGGTCGCCGGGGCCGAGCCGGGCACCTTCGTCTACCCGATGGACCTCGCGTGGACGCCGGCCGGCACGCTGCAGATCGCCGACGCGGGCGCGAACCGGATCCGCACCTGGACGGCCGCGCGGGGCGTCGCGACGCTCGAGACGGACGGCCCGCTGCACACGCCGCACGGTGTCGCGGCCGGGCCCGACGGAACCGTCTACGTCGCGGACATGAACGCGCACCAGGTGCTGGCGATCGACGCGGCCGGCCGCCTGCGCCGCGTGGCGGGGACGGGCCGCCAGGGCTCCGGGCCGCTGGAACTGAACAAGCCCGCGGCCGTCCTCGTCCACGCGGACCGGCTCTGGGTCGCCGATCTCGACAACCACCGGATCGTCGTCGTCCCGCTGCCG
Organism: Vicinamibacteria bacterium; assembly: GCA_044229815.1. Lineage (GTDB taxonomy): Bacteria > Acidobacteriota > Vicinamibacteria > Fen-336 > Fen-336 > DATBSL01. The sequence goes on from JBGASI010000072.1 coordinate 5,431, forward strand.
GCCGCGCCGGCTGGACGCTGAGGCGCGCCGGGTGTAGCGTCGCGCAGAGAGATCCCTGGTGAACGCATGAACGAGACCGTCCTGGTCGTGCTGCCCGGGCGCCCCGAAGAGCACGATCACTACCAGATGCTGCAGGAAGAGACGGCGCTGGCCGCCGGCCGACGCCATGGCCTGCAGGTCGAGGTGGCGTTCGCGCCGGCTTTCGACCAGCTGCGGGTGGTCAAGAAGCGGCTGCTCGGGCCGGGGCCGGTCGACGCCGTGGTGATCGAGCCGTCCTCGCTCTCGACGACCGACCTGCTGCTGAAGGAGCTGCGCGGCCGCACCGGCCTGGTGCTGCTCAACGCCTGGAGCGCCGCGGTCGAGGACGCCGCGCGCTCGTGGGCGCCCGGGCAGCCGTTCGGCACCGTGAGCACCGACCACGCCGCGCTCGGGCGGATCCAGGGCGCGCAGCTGCGGCAGCTGCTGAGCAGCGACGGCGGGGCCGGCGGTAGCGGCGGCGCCGGCAGCAGCGTCCTCGCGGTCACCGGCCCGCGCCGCTCCTCCGCCGCCCAGGAGCGGCTGGCCGGCCTGCGCGAGACGCTCGGGCCGGGGATCGACCTGCTCGACGCCGAGGCCGGGGAGTGGACCGAGGCCGCGGGGATCATGGCGTTCGGGGACTGGTACCGCATCTTCAAGGCCCGCAACCCGGCCCTGGCGGCCGTGGCGGCGCAGAGCGACGAGCTGGCCATGGGCGTGCGCAGCGCGATCCAGGCGCTCGCCGACCCGAAGCACCGCGCGGTTCTGCTCGAGGCGAAGCTGCTGGGCGTCGACGCCTGCCCGGGCTACGGCCGGCGGCTGGTCGACGAGGGCGCGCTGGCCGCCAGCGTCGTGACGCCGGCGAACACCGGCCTCGCGCTCGACCACCTGAGCGGCTTCTGGGCCGCGCAGCGGCCGCTGCCGTTGCGCGCGTTCACCGCGCCGGTGCCGTACCCCGCGACCTCGGCCTGAGCCGGGCCGGCCGGTTGCCGCGGCCCGCCATCCCTGCGATTCTCGGGGGATGCCTCCCAGCCGGTTCATCGAGATCGACAAGGCCCGCCAGAACAACCTGAAGGGGGTGACGGTCCGGATCCCGATCGGGGCCGTGACCGCCGTCACCGGCGTGGCGGGCGCCGGCAAGTCGTCGCTGGCCTTCGACGTGCTCTACGCCGAGGGGCACCGCCGCTACGCGGAGACGTTCAGCCCGTACGCCCGCCAGTTCCTCGAGCGGCTCGACCGGCCGCGGGCCGAGCGGATCGAGGGCGTGCTGCCGGCCGTGGCCGTCGACCGCACCGCGCCGGTGCGCACCTCGCGCTCGACCGTCTCGACCATGACCTCGGTCGCCGACTACCTGCGCGCCCTCTACGCGCGCGCCGGGGTCCTCCACTGCCGCCAGTGCGGCGAGCCGGTGCGACGCGACACGCCCTCGTCGATCTTCGAGACGGTCGTCGCGCAGACCGCGGGCCGGACGGCGCTCGTGACGTTCCCCCACCGCGTCGGCGCCAGGGTCGGCACCGAGGTGGTGCGCGAGGCGTTCGAGAAGGCGGGACTGCGGCGGGTGCTCGAGGGCGGCCGGGCGCTGCGCCTCGAGGAGGCCAGCCTGCGGGCCGAGGGCGGTGTCGTCACGGTCGTGCTCGACCGGGTCACGCTCGACCCCGACCAGCGCCAGCGCGTCGTCGACTCGATCGAGGGGGCCCTGCGCCACGGCGAGGGCCGGGTCGAGCTGCGCGTGGACGGCGAGGCCGAGCCGCGCCGCTTCAGCGAGGCGCTGCACTGCGCGCGTTGCGACGTGGCCTACGCGGACCCGTCGCCCGCGCTGTTCTCCTTCAACAACCCGTTCGGCGCCTGCGCCTCGTGCAAGGGCTTCGGGCGCACGATGGCGATCGACCCCGAGCTGGTCGTGCCCGACCCGCGGCGCACGCTGGCCGGCGGCGCGATCAAGCCGTTCCAGACGAACTTCTACAGCGACTGCCAGGACGACCTCGAGCGCTTCCTCAGGCGCGAACGGCTGCCTCTGGACGTGCCGTGGGCGGAGCTGCCCGAGGCGGTGCGCCGGCTCGTCTGGGACGGCGAGCCCGGAGGCCGGCGCAGCTGGCAGAAGAAGTGGTACGGGGTCGGCGGCTTCTTCGAGTGGCTCGAGACGAAGACCTACAAGATGCACGTGCGCGTGCTGCTCTCGCGTTACCGCAGCTACCGCACCTGCCCCGACTGCGGCGGCTCGCGGCTCAAGGCCGAGGCGCGGCTGTTCCGCGTGGCCGGGCGCACGCTGCCCGAGGTCGAGGGCCTCGCCATCGCGGACTCCGAGCGCCTGTTCCGCGAGTGGACGCTGCCGGGGCGCGACCCCGCCGCGGAGCAGCTGCTGCACGAGCTGCGCGGGCGCCTGCGCTTCCTGGCGGACGTGGGGCTCGGCTACCTCACGCTCGGCCGCCAGTCGCGCACGCTCTCCGGCGGCGAGGCGCAGCGCGTCACGCTCGCCACGGCGCTCGGCGGCTCGCTCACAAGCACGCTCTACGTGCTCGACGAGCCCTCGGTCGGGCTGCACGCGCGCGACGTGGCGAAGCTCTCCGCCGTGCTGCGGCGGCTGGCGCAGGCCGGCAACGCGGTGGTGGTGGTCGAGCACGACCCGGCGCTGATCGCCTCGGCCGACCACGTGATCGACCTCGGCCCCGGCCCCGGCCAGGCGGGCGGCGAGGTGGTGTACGAGGGAGACGTGGCCGGCCTGACGCGCGAGCCGCGCTCGCTGACGGGCGCCTGGCTGTCGGGCCGCGCGGCGCCGGCCGCGGCGCCCGCGCAGCGCAGCCTCTCCCCCGGGCGCAGCCTGCTGGTGCGCGGGGCGCGCGAGAACAACCTGAAGGGCATCGACGTCCGCCTCCCGCTCGACCGGCTCGTCTGCGTCACCGGCGTCTCCGGCTCGGGCAAGTCGACGCTGGTCGATCAGGTGCTCTACCGGAACCTGCGGCGGCACTTCGGCATCGGCGAGTCGGAGCCGGGCGCCTGCGACGGCATCGACGGCGCAGCCGCCCTCACCGGTGTCACGTTCGTGGACCAGTCGCCGCTCGGCGCCAGCTCGCGCGTCAACGCCGCGACCTACATGGGCGTCCTCGAGCCGCTGCGCCGCGTGTTCGCGGCGACACCCGAGGCGAAGCAGCGCGGCCTCAAGCCGACCTCCTTCTCGTTCAACTCCGAGGCCGGCGCCTGCCCGGTCTGCGAGGGCGCGGGCTACGAGAAGGTCGAGCTGCAGTTCCTGCCGGACGCCTTCGTGAAGTGCGGCGCCTGCGACGGCCGGCGCTTCCGGCCCGAGGTGCTCGAGGTGCCCTGCCGCGGGCTGTCGATCGCCGACGCGCTCGACCTGCCGGCCGCCGAGGTGGCGCGCGTCTTCTCCGACCAGAAGGCGGTGGTCGCGGCGCTGCAGCCGCTCATCGACCTCGGCCTCGGCTACCTGTCGCTGTCGCAGCCCGCCCCGACGCTGTCCGGCGGCGAGGCGCAGCGGCTGAAGCTGGCGCAGGCGCTGGCCGAGTCGGGCGAGGCGCGAGGCCGGCTGTACCTGCTCGACGAGCCGACCACCGGCCTGCACGCGGTCGACGTCGCGGTGCTGACGCGGGCGCTGCAGCGGCTCGTGGACGCGGGGCACTCGGTGATCGTCGTCGAGCACGACCTCGACCTCGCGCGCGCGGCGGACTGGATCGTCGACCTGGGGCCCGAGGCCGGAGACGAGGGCGGCCGGCTCGTCGGCGAGGGCCCGCCGGACGCGATCGCGCGGCTCGAAACGCCGACCGGCCGCGCGCTGGCCGAGGCGCTCGGGCGCGTAGCAGGCCCACGCGAGCGCGGCGAGGCGCTGTCGGCGCCTCGCGCCGACCGGCCCGCCGCGCGGCGCGGCTGGGCCGCGGGCGCACGAGCGCACGACACGATCCGCATCGTCGGCGCGCGCGAGCACAACCTGCAGGGCGTCGACATCGACATCCCGCGCGACGCGCTCGTCGCGATCACGGGCGTGTCGGGCTCCGGCAAGTCGACGCTCGCCTTCGACGTGCTGTTCGCCGAGGGCCAGCGCCGCTTCCTCGACTGCCTGTCCACCTACGTGCGCCAGTTCATCCGCCCGCTGGCGCGGCCGGACGTGGACCGGCTCGAGGGCGTCCCGCCCACCGTCGCGCTGGAGCAGAAGCTGTCGCGGGGCACGCCGCTGTCGACCGTGGGCACCGCGTCCGAGGTGTACCACCATCTGCGCCTGCTCTGGTCGCGGCTGGGGACCGTCCACTGTCCGAGCTGCGGCCTCGCCGGGCAGGTCGTCGACGCCGCGGCGCTCGCGACGCGCGTGGCCGAGGACTTCCCGGCCGGCGAGCTGGCGCTGCTCGCCCCGCTCGTGCGCCGGCGCAAGGGCTACCACCTCGACGCGATCGCCGCCGCGCAGAAGAAGGGCTTCGCCGAGGTGCGCATCGACGGCGCCTTCCACGACGCCGCGCAGCCGCCGCGGGTCGACCGCTTCCAGATCCACGACGTCGAGATGCTGGCCGAGCGCGTGGCGCCGGGGCGGGGCCGCGGGGCGCGGCTCGAGCCGGCGATCGCCCGCGCGCTCGCGCTCAGCCACGGCACGCTGGTGGCGCTCGGCCCGGGCGGGGAGGAACGCTTCTACTCGACCCGGCGCTCCTGCCCGGGCTGCGGCGGGGGCCTGCCCGCGCCCGACCCGCGCCTGTTCTCGTGGGGCCAGAAGTACGGGGCCTGCCCGGAGTGCGAGGGCTTCGGGGCGCCGCGGGTGGAGGAGGACGGCGAGCTGCGGCGCTCGCGCGAGACGGCCTGCGCCGCCTGCGGCGGCAGCCGGCTGCGGCCCGAGGCGCGGGCGGTGCGGATCGCCGGCCGCCACATCGGCGAGGTGGCGGCGCTCACGGTGCGCGAGTCGCGCGCCTGGCTCGGCACGCTCGAGGGCGTGCTGCCGGAGGAGGTGCGCGAGCGCGTGTGGCCGGAGCTGACGCTGCGGCTCGAGCTGCTCGAGCGCCTCGGCCTCGGCTACCTCACGCTCGAGCGCGGAGCCGACACGCTGTCGACCGGCGAGGGCCAGCGCATCCGCATCGCCGCGGCGCTCGCCTCGAACCTGCGCGGCGTCTGCTACGTGCTCGACGAGCCGACCGTCGGCCTGCACCCGCGCGACGACGAGGCGCTGACCCGGGCGCTCGTCGGCCTGCGCGACCGCGGCAACACGGTCGTGGTCGTCGAGCACGAGGAGAGCGTGATCCGCGCGGCCGACCACGTGATCGACCTCGGTCCCGGGGCGGGTCCGCACGGCGGCCGCGTGGTGGCCTCGGGCACGCCGCGGGAGGTGGCGCGCGTCGCCGCGTCGGTGACCGGGCGCTGGCTGCGCGGCGACGGCGAGACGCCGCCCTGGCCTCGGCGCAGCCTCGCGGACGCCGGCCGGCTCAAGGTCGTCGGCGCGAGGCTGCACAACCTGAGCGGGCTCGACGTCGAGTTCCCGCTCGGCCGGCTGACGGTCGTCACCGGGGTCTCCGGCTCGGGCAAGTCGACGCTCGTGCGCGACGTGCTCTACGAGGCCGCACGGGCGCGGCTCGCCGGCAGCCGCCTGCCGGCCGCGCTGCGCGGGCTCGAGGGCCTGCGGGGTGTCGCCCGCGCGCTCGAGGTGGACGAGACGCCGAACCGCCGCACGCCGCGCTCGGTGCCGGCCACCTACGTCGGCATCATGGACACGATCCGCAACCTGTTCGCGGCGGTGCCCGACGCGCGCGCCCTCGGCTACGGCCGCGCCCGCTTCTCCTTCAACGTGAAGGGCGGCCGCTGCGAGCGCTGCGAGGGCCAGGGCCGGCTGCGCGTGACGATGTCGCTGCTGCCCGACGTCTACGTCCCGTGCGAGTCGTGCCGGGGCCGCCGCTACAACGCGGACACGCTGGCGGTGCTCTTCAAGGAGCGCTCGATCGCCGACGTGCTCGAGATGACGGTGGACGAGGCGAAGCCGCTGTTCTCGGCCGTGGGCGCGATCCGCCGGCCGCTCGAGTTCCTCTCGGAGATCGGGCTCGGCTACCTGCAGCTCGGCCAGGCCTCGCCGACGCTGTCGGGCGGCGAGGCGCAGCGGATCAAGCTGGCGGCGGAGCTGACCGCCCCCGGCTTCGGCCCCACGCTGTACGTGCTCGACGAGCCCACGACCGGCCTGCACATGGCCGACGTCGCGAAGCTGGTCGCGGCGCTGCAGCGGCTGGTCGACCGCGGCGACACCGTGGTCGTGATCGAGCACAACCTCGACCTGATCGCCGCCGCGGACTGCGTGATCGACCTCGGGCCCGAGGGCGGCGAGAACGGCGGCCGCGTCGTCTGCCGGGGCACGCCGGAGCAGCTGGCGCGCTCGAAGACCTCGCGCACGGCCCCCTACCTGAGGCCGCTGCTCGAGCGGGCGCGGGCGGCTACTCCCTCTCCCGCACCACGCGCGGCACGGACGAACCGGCGGAGAGCATCAGGCTGATGCCGTCCTCGACCGAGAGGTCCGTCTCGAGCACGTCGTCGACCGGCAGCACCACCACGTCGCCGACGTAGAGGTGGTTGGTCGGCACGTACACCGTGCACACCTCGTGCTCGCGACCGTCCTTGAGGCGCAGCGTGAAGGTGCCGGTCAGGAAGCCCGGCGTCGTGCGGCCCGGCAGCCGCGCCAGCACGAAGCGCTTGAACGCGTTCTCGGAGCCCGGGCCGCCGATGCCCGAGAGCACCTTCTTCGTCGTGCCGTAGACGAGCCCCACCACCGGCACGGCGTCGAGCACGTGCTCCGCGTTGTCGAGCAGCCGCTTCAGCGGACCGAACGAGAACAGGAAGCCGGCCAGTAGCACGACGCCCACGGTGATCGCGACGCCGATCCCCGGCAGGTGC
>JBGASI010000624.1:0-2688 GCA_044229815.1 Vicinamibacteria bacterium
GAACTCGCCGTAGAACTCCTTGGCGCCGTTCGAGGGGTTGCGCGTGAAGCCGACGCCCGTGGCCGAGGTGTCGCCCATGTTGCCGAACACCATCGTCTGCACGTTGACGGCGGTGCCGAGGTTGTGCGCGATGTCGTTGAGCTTGCGATAGGTGATCGCGCGCGGGTTCATCCACGACTTGAACACGGCGTCGCGGGCGCCCACCAGCTGCGCGCGCGGCTCCTGCGGGAACGGGGAGTGGGTCTCCTTCTCGACCACGGCCTTGTAGCGGACGATCACCTCGTCGAGCGCCTTGGCGTCGAGCTCGACGTCGGTCTTCGCGCCGAACTTCTTCTTCACGCCGGACAGCTCGTGCTCGAACTTGTCCTTGTCGATGCCCAGCACGACGTTGCCGTACATCTGGATGAAGCGGCGGTAGCTGTCGCGCGCGAAGCGGGGGTTGCCCGTCTTGGCCTCGACGCCGCCCACCGACTTGTCGTTCATGCCCAGGTTGAGGATCGTGTCCATCATCCCCGGCATCGAGAACTTCGAGCCGCTGCGCACCGAGACGAGCAGCGGGTCGGCGGGGTCGCCGAGCTTCTTGCCCTGGAGCGCCTCGAGCTTCGCGAGCGCGGCGTCCATCTGCTGGTCGACCTCGGCCGGCAGCTTGCCGCCGCTGTCGTAGTAGGCGTTGCAGGCCTGGGTCGAGATCGTGAAGCCGGGCGGCACGGGCACGCCGGCGTTGGTCATCTCGGCGAGGCCGGAGCCCTTGCCGCCGAGCGTGTCCTTCATGTCCTTGTTGCCGTCGGCCTTGCCGCCGCCGAAGAAGAAGACGTATTGAGTCACGAGTTACCTCCGAGCTTCGAGATGTCCGCGATGCGATAGAAGAGCGAGAGCGCGAGTCTGAGGAGAGCCAGCCGATTGCCCCGCACGCGCGGGTCCTCGGCCATGACGAGCACGTCGTCGAAGAAACGACCGACCGGGGCGCGCAGCGCGGCCAGGCCGCGCAGGCGCTCCTCGTAGGATCCGCCCTCCGCCTCGAGTCGGGCGGCGGCGGCGTGAAGCGAGCGCTCGGCCTCCGCCTCGAACAGGGACGGATCGATGGCGGCGGCCGGGACGGACTGGGCGAGGATGTTCTTGGCGCGCTTGAAGGCCTCGGCGAGGGCCGCGAAGTCGTCGGGGACCTCCCGCCGCACGCGCTGCAGGGCCCCGAGGCGGCGCAGCGCGTCGATCGGGTCGGCGAGGGCCCGCTCGCCGGCCTGCGTGGCAGGGGCGTCCGGCGCAACCCCTTCGGGCCCGGGCGCCTGGACGACGGCCGCGACCTCGTCGGCCGCGAACCCCCGCGCGCCCAGCACGTACTCGAGGCGGTCGAGCAGGAACGCCGCGGCGGCGCCCGCCGTCTTCTCCGGCGCCTGCTTCAGCGGCGGGTAGCCGGCGATGGCCGCTCGCAGCAGCGCGTGCAGGTCGGGGGCCGTGCCCCCCGGCTCCGGCCGCCAGAAGTCGAGCACCGCCCGCAGCGCCCCCTGGCCGGCGCGGCGCAGGCCGTACGGGTCGCGGCTGCCGGTCGGGCTCTCGCCGAGGCCGAAGTAGCCGGCCAGCGTGTCGAGCTTGTCGGCCAGCGCGACGGCCGCGAAGACGCGCGACAGGCCGTCCCTGCCGGCAAAGGCCGCCGCCGGCACGGCGTCGGGCTCGACCGCCACCGGCTGGTAGTGCCAGCGCACGGCCGTCGCCACGGCCTGCGGGACACCCTCGGCCTCGAGGTAGACGGCGCCCATCACGCCCTGCAGCTCCGGGAACTCGCGCACCATGAGCGTCACGAGGTCGGCCTTGGCGAGACCCGCGGCCCGCCGGGCCGCCTCGAGCTCCGCACCCGCGAGCGCGCCCTGCCGTCCCATCGCCTCGACGAGACCGACGAGGCGCTCGGACTTGTCGCGGTAGCTGCCGAGACCCTGGTGGAACGTGACGCCGGCCAGGTCGGGCACGCGCTCGGCCAGCGGGCGCTTGCGGTCCTCGAGCAGGAAGAACGAGGCGTCGCGCAGCCGGGCCACCACCACCCGCTGCATGCCGCGCACGATCTCGGCCGCCGCGGCCCCGTCCCCGTTGATCACCGCGGCGAAGGTGGCGATCGTGCCGTCCGCCCCGCGCAGCGAGATGTACTTCTGGTGGTGCACGAGCACGGTCTCGAGCACCTCGCCCGGCAGGGAGCGGAACTCGGCCGGCACCTCCCCGACGACGACGGTCGGGTACTCGACGAGGTCGCGCCACTCCTCGCGCAGGCCGTGGTCCTCGAAGGCCGCGCCGCCGGCAGCCGCCCGCAGCCCCTGCTCGATGCGCTCGCTGCGCTCGGCGGGGTCCACCAGCACGAAGCGCTCGCGCAGCGCCTGCTTCAGCGCGGCGCAGGACCGCACCGCGACCGCCTCGCCGCCCTTCCCCTTCGGCAGGAAGCGGTGTCCGCGCGTCGTGTCGCCGCTCTGGACGACGACCGGCCCGCGGGTCCCGTCGTGCAGGGCGTGGATCGCGAAGGGCACCACGGCGCCGTCGAACAGGAAGACCAGCCAGCGGATCGGGCGCCCGAACGGGAAGGCGCCGCGCCCGTCCTCGAGCCAGGCGTCCCAGCTCATGCGCTTGGGGAACGCGAGGCCGCGCAGGACGCCGGCCAGCAGCGCCGGCAGCACCTCGGCCGTGGCGCGGCCGGGGATCTTCTTCACG
>JBGASI010000625.1:0-2674 GCA_044229815.1 Vicinamibacteria bacterium
TCTCGGCCAGCGTGCGCGTCGCGCCCTCGTCGAGCGGCTCGGCCCAGCGCAGCAGCTCGTCGATGCGCAGCTCCTGCGGCGCCGTCCAGGAAACGAGCTGCGGGCGGTCCAGGTGGCCGGGGATCCGGACCGGCAGCAGCCCGACGAGCGGCCCGTCGGCCGCCACCTGCGCCTCGGCCGACGGCGCGAGCAGGGAGCGCAGCGCGAAGTAGCGGGCCTCCGGCGTGCGCTTGAGGGAGACGCAGCCGACCAGCGCCAGCAGCAGGCCGGCCGTGCCGAGCGAGGCGAGGCGACGGCGCATCACTTCTTCTCCTTCCCGCCCGGCTTGCCCTGGAGCAGGGCCTCCGGGTGGGCTTGCAGGTAGTCGACCAGGCTGCGTGTCGCCGCGAGCGTGCGCGAGAGCTCCTGCAGCGTGCGCGCCGCTTCGACCCGCGTGTCGTCGGCGCCCGACGCCGTCAGCTCGAGCCGGACGAGCGTGCGGTCGGCCTCGGCCAGGGTGCGGCGGGCCTCTTCGAGCGTGCGGCGCAGCTCGCCGGCCGCGTCCTTCGCCTCGCTGCCGAGCGTCGCGGCCAGCGAGCGGGCGTCGCTCGCCGCCTGGCGGGTCTCTTCGAGCGCGGGCGGCAACGCGGCCGCGGCGGCGTCCACGTGGCGGATCGCGGCCCGCAGCTCCGGGGCCTCGAGCAGCTGGCGCAGGCTCTGCAGCGCCTTGCTGATGTCCGCGAGCATGCGATCGACCGGCAGCTCGGCCAGGTCGTCCAGGATCTGCTCGAACTTGACGCTCATCTTCTCCATGGCGCTGGCGGCCGTGGGCAGCTCCGGGTAGCGGCGCGGGATCCCCGAGAAGCGGGCCTGCTCGGCCGGCAGGAACTCGAACTCGATGTACTTCTGCCCGGTCAGCAGGCTCTGGCTGAGCAGGCGGCCACGGATGCCGGCGGCGATCAGCTGACGGCCGAGCTCCGCGCCGCGCACCTGCCGCCAGGGGGTCGCGACGCCCTCGGGCAGCTCCACCACGTTGCGGCGCAGCTCGATCACCACCTCGATCTGGATCGGCTCTCCCACCTTGCCGGTGAGGAAGGCCGTGACGTCCTTGACCTCGCCGGTCTTGACGCCGCGAAAGGTGACCGGGGCGCCCGGGTTGAGGCCGCGCACCGAGCCCGGGAAGAAGACGACGAAGCGGTCCTTCGGCGCGAGCCAGTCGCCGGCGCTGAGCAGCACCACGGCGGCCAGCAGCAGCGCCACCGCCGCCAGCACGAAGGCGCCGACCGCGCGCGGGTGGGCCCGCGCGCTCACAGCCGCCCCCGGCTGAGGAAGGCCCGCACCTTCGGGTCGGGGCTGTCCTTCAACGCGCCCGGCCGGCCCTGCGCAGTCATGGTCTTTTTCTCCGCGTCGAGGAAGACGGCTTGGTCGCCCAGCTCGAAGATGCTGGGCAGCTCGTGGGTCACCAGCACGATCGTGGCGCCGAGGCTGTCGCGCAGCTCGAGGATCAGGTCGTCGAGCCGCCGCGAGCTCAGCGGGTCGAGCCCCGCCGAGGGCTCGTCGAAGAACAGGATCTCGGGATCGAGCGCCATCGCCCGCGCGAGGCCCGCGCGCTTCTTCATGCCGCCGCTGATCTCGGAGGGGTAGTGCTGCTCGAAGCCGGCGAGGCCGACGAGGGCGAGCTTGAGCCGGGCGACCGCGGCCGCCTCGGTCGCGGGCAGCCCCGCCTGCTCGACGAGCGGCAGCGAGACGTTCTCCTCGAGCGTCAACGCGCTCCACAGGGCCGCGTACTGGTAGAGCACGCCGAGGCGCCGGCCCAGCCGCTGCCGCTCGGCCTCTTCGGCCGCCCAGTACGGCTCGCCCGCGTAGAGCACGTCGCCCGCGAGCGGGCGGTCGAGTCCGACCATGTTCCGCAGCAGCGTGCTCTTGCCGCAGCCGCTGTCGCCCATCACCACGAAGATCTCGCCCCGCCGCACGGAGAAGGAAACCTCGCGCTGCACGACGCGCTCGCCGTAGCCGATCGTCAGGGCGCGCGCCTCGACCGCGGCCGGCGTGGGGCCGCTCACAGGCCGGCCGAGTAGAGCAGGACCGTCGCCACGGCGTCGGCGATCACCACCAGCAGGATGCCCATCACCACGGCCTTCGTGGTGGCCTCGCCGACGGCCGCGGCGCTGCGGCCGCAACGCACGCCGTAGTAGCAGCCCGTCAGCGCCACCAGCAGGCCGAAGGCGACGCTCTTGGCGAGCCCGATGAAGACGTGGCGCAGCGCGAGCGCCTCGCGCGTCTGCCGGGCGTACTCCTCGGGGCCCAGGCCGAGCACCGCGACGCCGACCAGCATCCCCCCGAGCAGCCCCAGCAGGTCGGCGTAGGCGACGAGCGCCGGCATCATCAGGCCGGCGGCCAGCACGCGCGGCAGCACCAGGAACTCGACGGGCGGCAGGCCCGCCGTGCGCAGGGCGTCCACCTCCTCGTTGACCGTCATCGTGCCGATCACGGCCGCGAACGAGGCCCCCGTGCGCCCCGCCATCACGATGCCGGTCATCAGCGCCCCGAGCTCGCGCGCGACGGCGATCGCCACCAGGTTCGCCACGTAGATGGCCGCCCCGAACGGCTGCAGCTGGATGGCGCCGACGAACGCCAGCACCGCGCCGATCAGGAAGTTGATGAGCGCCACGATGCCGAGCGCGCCGACGCCGGT
>JBGASI010000626.1:0-2673 GCA_044229815.1 Vicinamibacteria bacterium
CCGCCCGCGGCCGCGGGCGGCGCGCCGGCCGGCGCGGCTCCCTTCAACGTCGCGATCGTGTTCGTGAGCGGCTCGGCGCGCTCGCCGAGGTAGCCGATCCCCTCCTTCACGTAGGTGGCGATCTTCACGAGCCCGGCCCCGTCGATCTTGTCGGCGCTGTCCCCGGGGCGGTGGTAGTCGGCGTGCGGGTCGGTGAAGACCTGCACCGCGGGCACGCCCCTGTCGATGAAGCTCTTCTGGTCGGAGGACTCGAGCGCGTCGGGGATCATGCGCCCCTCGACGCCGGTGACGAAGCCCGCGCCACGGAAGATGTGCTGCCACTCGGTGGCGCTGCCGGTCGCCAGCACCGACACCTTCTTGTCGAAGAGCCGGCCGACCGTGTCGAGGTTGATCATGCCGATCGTCTTCTCGAGCGGGAAGAGCGGGTGCTCGACGTAGTGCTTCGAGCCCAAGAGACCCGCCTCCTCGCCGGCGAACGCGATGAAGACGGTCGTGCGCTGCGGCTTCTCGCCCGAGGCGAGCGCCTTCGCCAGCTCGAGCAGCACGGCGACGCCGCTCGCGTTGTCGTCGGCGCCGGGGTGGAGCTTGCCCTCGTCGCCCTTGTGCACGTCGGGCCAGCCGCTGCCGAGGTGGTCGTAGTGCGCGCCGAGGATCGCCGACTGCCCCTGCCACTCCGCCTTCGTCCCCGGCAGCACGCCGATCACGTTGCGCAGCGTGGCCGGCGTGCCGCTCGGCGTCTTCGCGGCCGCGAAGGACTGGAAGTACGTGCCGCCGTCGCCGCCGGGCCGCAGGCCCATCGCCTTGAACTGCGCCGCCACGTACTCGGCGGCCGCGTCGAGGCCCTTCGAGCCGACGCCGCGGCCCTCGCGTTCGGGCGCCGAGAGCCACTGCACGTGCTCGAGGAGGGCCTTCTGCGAGAACACGGGCGGCAGCTCGGCCAGCGCCTGGCGCGCGGGCAGCACGAGCGCGGCGACGGCGTTCGCGCGCTCGGCCGAGGGCCGCAGGTCGACGCGCAGCGGCGAGTCGGTCGCGGTCCACTGGCCCTTCAGCACGTTCGTGGGCTCGTCGCCCTCGAAGCCGAGGTAGGAGTACTTGCCGTAGTGCGGCAGCTTGCGGCCGAGGCCCGGCAGCGGCGCCGTGCCGTCGGCGAAGATCCAGCCGATCGCCTTCTCCAGGTTGGCCGGGTGGCGGCGCACCAGCACGACCGAGTGGCCGGCGAGCGGCATCGACTCGCGGTCGGCCGCGAGCTTCTGGCCGTCGAGCGTGTAGTCGGCGCCCGGGGCGAACAGCTTCGCCGCGAGCGCGTTCGTGCGGCCGAGCAGCCAGACGGCCCGGTCCTTCGGCAGCTCGGCGACCTCGGCGTCGGTCTTGATCTCCGGCTGGTGGCTGTCGCTCCTCCAGCCCTCGATCAGCTTGCGGTAGCCCTCCTGCTCGGCGGCCGGCGCGCCCGCGGGCAGCACCGCCAGGATCTTCGGCTCCCCGAAGATCTGGCCGATCGAGGTCGGCGTCTCGCGCGGGTCGAGCAGGCGGAAGACGTCGAAGGACGGGTCGACGTGCAGCGCCACCGGCTCCGCGTCCGTGCGCACGGTCGTGGCCGCCATCCGGCCCGTCAGGTGGACGAGCGTGGTGACGGGCTTCCCCGTCGTCTGCACGACCACCGGCACGTCGAGGGCGAGCGGCTCGCCCTCCTGCGTCTGCTCCAGCACGAAGGCGACGTCGTAGCCGCCGCCGGTCGAGTCGCGCAGGTCGGACAGGGTCGCCTTGAGCCGCGCGGCGCCGGGCCGGCTCACGTGGTCGGCGAAGAAACGGCCGAGGTCCTCGCCGGCCACGGCCTCCATCGACTTGCGCACGTCCGCGAACGAGGCCTGCTTCCCCTTCTGCTCGCGGTAGAAGCGGGCGGCCCACTTGCGGAAGCCCTCGTCGCCGAGCTTGCGCCGCAGCATGTGGAAGACCATCAGCGTCTTGCCGTAGCCGACGGCCTCCGTGACGGCGCTGTGGCGCGAGCGGAACTCGCTGAGCGGGAAGTCGCGGCCGTCCTTCACGTAGCTGCGGTACTTCTGCAGCGTGTCGCGGCGGTACTCCTCGCCCTTGCCGCGCTCCTCCTGGATCAGGTGGTCGGCCATGTAGGCCGTCAGGCCCTCGCACCAGTTGCCGGTCTCGTAGTCGACGAAGACCGAGTTGCCCCACCAGTTGTGCAGGATCTCGTGCGGGTAGGAGGAGGTCAGGATGAACGGGAAGCGGATGATCTGCGAGCCGAGCAGCGTGTACGACGGCATGCCGTAGCCCGTCTCCCAGAAGTTCTCGACGAGCGCGAACTTGCCGTACGGGTACGGGCCGACGAGGCCGCGGTACATCTCGACGTACTGCGCGGTCGCCTGCAGGTACTTGGCGGCGAGCGCGTCGTCCTTCTGGCGCAGGTAGACGAGCGCCTCGGCCGAGCCGGCCGAGTCGCGGTAGACGGTGAGCGGCCCGCCGACGAGCGTGATCTCGTCGATCGCGCCGTGCGACTCCCAGCGCGCGCGGCCCTGCGCGTCACGCGAGGTGCCGTTGCCGGCCGCGATCACGTGCCAGCCCTCGGGCTGCTTCACCTCGAGCTCGTACTCGACGAGGTCGCGCCGCAGGTACGGGTACCAGTAGCCGTTGCCGGAGAGGTAGACGCCCTGCGGCGAGACG
>JBGASI010000627.1:0-2670 GCA_044229815.1 Vicinamibacteria bacterium
GAGGAGCAGCGCCGGCGCGCGCTCGACGCGATCTTCGGCTACGAGAACTCGTTGAAGGCGTCCGAGGGCTTCGACGCCGCGCTGCACGACGCGCCCGCGCTGGCGCGCAAGGCCGCCGCGGAGCAGGCGTTGCGCGCGCAGGTGGCGGCCGACGCCGCGCTCGCCCAGGCGACCGGGGACCCGTGGGCGAGCGTCGCGGCGATCCAGCAGAAGGCGGGCGCCCGCGCGGCCGAGGTCCGGCTCGTCGGCTTCGCCGGCGCGCGCCTGCTCGAGACCGCCGGCCGCATCGTCCAGTACGTGGCCGAGGTGCGCAAGCCCAACGAGCAGCGCTACGAGGAGTACGTGGACTCGAACCTCGACTCGCTGCGCAACCGGCTGTTCTCGGCGGCGCCCGTGCACGAGGACCTCGAGCTCGTCACGCTCGGCGACCAGTTCGAGCTCGCGCTCGACACGCTGGGGCCCGATCACCCGTTCGTCAAGGCCGCGCTGCAGGGGCGCCGGCCGGCCGCGGCGGCGCAGGCCGCCCTCTCCGGCACCCGGCTGCAGGACCCGGCCGTGCGCAAGGCGCTCGTCGAGGGCGGGGAGGCGGCGGTCGCCGCGTCGACGGACCCGCTGATCCAGCTCGCCCGGCGGATCGACCCGCTGGCGCGCGAGGTGCGGCGCTTCGTGGAGGACGAGGTCGACGCCCCGACCACGCGCGCGATGGAGAAGGTGGCCCAGGCCCGCTGGAAGGTCTACGGCAAGACCTTGCCGCCCGACGCGACCTTCACCCTGCGCTTCTCGTATGGGACGGTGAAGGGCTATCCCGGCCTGGGCACGCAGCTCGCGCCCTTTACGACCTACTACGGCCTGTTCGACCGCTCGGTGTCGCACGCAGGCAAGGAGCCCTGGGCGCTCGCGCCGCGCTGGCAGGAGAGGCGACAGGCGCTGGAGCTGGCGACGCCGCTCAACTTCGTTTCGACCAACGACATCATCGGCGGCAACTCCGGCAGCCCGGTGGTCGACCGCGCGGGCGAGTTCGTCGGGATCGTCTTCGACATGAACGTCGAGAGCCTGGCCTGGAACTACTACTTCGACGACGCCCGCGGCCGCACGGTGTCGGTCGACGCGCGCGGCATCGTCGAGGCGCTCGGCAAGGTCTACCAGGCCGAGGCGCTCGTCCGCGAGCTGACCGGGCGCTAGCGGGGGCGGGCGCGCGACGGACCGGGATCGCGGCCGCTCAGCGAGCGAGCCGTGAGAACGGGACGTTGAGGATCGGGTACTCGCGCCAGAGCTGGTGGTCGAAGTGCCACCACTCCGACTCGAACACCGCGAATCCTTCCGCCTCCATGGCAGCGCGCAGCAGTTCGCGCCGGGCGCGCTCGTCCGGCGTGCCGCCTGCGTAGCGCGGGCTGGCCCGCTCGCTCATCTCGTCGTAGAGGCTCGGCATGACGGCGGCGCGGCCGTCCGCCAGGGCGTAGAGCGTCAGGTCCACGGCGCAGCCGCGGTTGTGGCGCGAGCCCTTCGCCGGGTCCGCCACGAACTCGCGCTTCTCGACGGGTGTGGCCTCCCAGAACACCTTCGTGACCCACCAGGGCCGGTAGGCGTCGTGGATCAGCAGGCCGTAGCCCCTGGCGCGCAGCGCGCGGTGCGCGCGCAGCAGCGCCTCGGCGGCCGGCCGCTGCAGGAAGGCGCGCGCCTCCTCGTAGACGGCGGTGCCGAGGAAGTTGTCGGGTGTCGCGTAGCGGACGTCGAGCCGGATCGTCGGGTCGAGGGAGGTCAGCTCGACGAGGTCGCTCTTCCGGAACGGCCCTTTCTCCTGCGGCGGCGCGGCGGTCCGGGCCTCGCGCCGCAGTTCCTCGACGGGGCGCAGCGGCACGATCCGGAAGAACGCGGGCCGCTCCTGCGCCGACGTTCTCGACGCCAGCGCCAGGAGGAGCGCCGCCAGGAACGCGCGCCGAGACGTCCGCCCGAGACCCAATCCCCACCTCCGGTCCGCGCCCGGTAAGATTGTCGCCGATGTCGCGCCGCTGGCAGTCCGTCTTCGATGGGGAGCGCTCGCGCCTGCTGGGCGACCTCGAGGGCCTCGTCCGCCACGAGAGCCCGAGCGAGGACGCGGCGCGCGTCTCGCAGCTGGCGGCCTGGGTCGCGCAGCGCCTGCGCGAGCGCGGCGTGGCCGCGCGCTGCATACCCTGCCCGCCCAGCGGCGACGCCGTGCTCGCAGGTGTCGGTGCGGGGGAGGGCGGCACGCTGCTGCTCGGGCACCTCGACACGGTCTGGCCGGTCGGCACCCTGGCCGGTCGGCCGTGGACGAGCGACGGGGAGCGGGCCACGGGGCCCGGCGTCTTCGACATGAAGGCCGGCGTCGCGGTCGGGATGGCCGTGCTGGCCGCCCTCGCGCCGGGGCCGCGGCCGGTCTCGCTCCTGCTCGTGCCGGACGAGGAGACGGGTTCCGAGGCCTCGCGCGAGCTGACGCTCGGCGTCGCACGCCGCCACGAGCGCGTGCTCGTCCTCGAGCCCTCGCTCGAAGGCGCGGCGAAGGTGGCGCGCAAGGGCTGCGGGACGTTCCAGGTCCGCTTCTTCGGCCGGCCGGCCCACGCCGGGCTCGAGCCGGAGAAGGGCGCCTCGGCGCTCGCCGAGCTCGCGCGCTTCGTGCTCTTCCTCGAGGGCGTCGCGGCCGCGCCGCGCGGC
>JBGASI010000628.1:0-2664 GCA_044229815.1 Vicinamibacteria bacterium
CGAGGAACGAGCGGGCCAGCAGCGCGCGCTCGGTCTCGGCGCCGGCCCGCATCACGTGGACCGCCAGGCCGTTCACCGCGAAGCGCGCCGCCGAGTCGTCGCCCTGCCCCGGGGGGCGCACGCGGGCGAGGACGTCGGCCAGTCCGGGCTCCCCGAGCGCGACGAGTTCGGCGCAGGCGGCGTCCTTCGCCTTCGCATCGGGCGCGGGGAAGCGCTCGAGCAGCGAGCTGACGCGCTGGGGCAGGTCGGCCGCCAGCGCCGGGCCACAGGCGAGGGCGAGCACGAGGAGCGTGCGCGAGGCGGTCTTCATCCTGGTTCCCATGCTCAGGCCTCGAGCCGCCACGGCGCGCGCAGCGGCTGCTCGACGAGGCGGTTCGCCTCCTCGTCGCCCACGAAGCGCTGGGCCTGCGGGTCGTAGCGCAGGGCCCGGCCGAGCTGCACCGCGATCTTGCCGAGGTTGACGAGCGTGCAGGAGCGGTGGCCGTTTCTCTCGTTGAGCGCGAAGCGGCGTCGCGTGCGCACGGACTCGGCGAACTCGGTGATCTCGGGCTCCGGGTCCGGCAGCGCCGCGACCGCCTGCTCGAAACCCGCGATGTCGGAGCGGAAGCCGCGGTAGAGCTTGCCGAGCGGGCCCTCGAGAAACGGCGCCGTGGTGTCGCGGTTCTCGCCGTCGAGCACGATCACGCAGCCGTCCGCGTACTTCAGCTCGATCCGGCGCCAGCTGCCGCAGGCGTCCGGGTGCTGCTGCGGGCAGTCGGCCCAGACCTCCACCGGGCTCGTGTCGTCCTTGCCCAGGATGTACTGCACGGGGTCGAGGTAGTGCATGCCCATGTCGCCGAGCCCGCCGCCGTCGTAGTCCCAGTAGCCGCGAAAGGTGCCGTGGACCCGGTGCGGGTGGTACGGCTTCCAGGGCGCGGGCCCGAGCCAGAAGTCGTAGTCGAGTTCCTTCGGAACCGGCTGGGGCGCCAGGTTCGTCTGGCCGCTCCAGTAGAACTTCCAGTCGAAGCCGGTGGTGGCGCTGACCGTGGCCTTGATCGGCCAGCCCAGCAGCCCGCCCGCCACCGCCTTCTTGATCGGCTTCACCTCGGTCCCGAAGCCGTAGAACGGGTCCCGGAAGCGGAACCAGGTGTTGACGCGGAGCAGCCGGCCGCTGCGCTCGATCGCGCGCACCACGGCCTGTCCCTCGGCGATCGTGCGCGTCAGCGGCTTCTCGCACCAGACGTCCTTGCCGGCCTCGGCCGCGGCGATCGAGATGAGCGCGTGCCAGTGCGGCGGCGTCGCGACGTGGACGATGTCGATGTCCGGCCGGTCCAGCACCTCGCGGAAGTCGGAGTAGCCGGCGACGCCGGGGCCGACGCTCTCGAGGGCGGAGGCGAGGTGCCCGCGGTCCACGTCGCACACGGCGCGCAGCACCGCGCCGGGGTAGCCGAGGTGGCCGCGGCCCATGCCGCCGACGCCCACGACGGCCTTCGTCAGCGTGTCGCTCGGCGCCGTGTAGCCCGGGCCCCCGAGCACGTGTCGCGGCAGGATGGTGAGGCCGGCCGCCGTGGCGGCCGCGGTCCTCGTGAACTGGCGGCGCGTCACGCGCCGGGCGTCGGACATGGCGTCTCCTCTCGCGTCGGCGCCCATTATGCCCTGCGCGCCGAAGCGCCGGCCCTCGCTAGACCTCGAGGCCGACCGCTCGCATCAGCGCGATCGCGTTGCTGCGCGTGACGACGCCGTCCTTGAGCCGGAAGTCGAAGGCCACGCGGCCGTGCTCCAGGTGGTCCTCGAAGTGGACGTTGCGCCCGCCGAGCGCCGGGTCGAGGGCGATGCGCGCGAGCGCGAGGTCGTGCGTCGTCACGAGGCCGAGGGCGCCCCGCTGGAGCAGGCCCCGCACGACCGCCTCCGCCCCGACCAGCCGGTCGCCCGAGTTCGTCCCGTGCAGGATCTCGTCGAGCAGGAACAGCACGGGCGGCCGCTCCCGGGCGAGGTCGACGATCTCCCGCAGCCGCGTGATCTCCGCGTAGAAGCGCGACGCGCCCTGCTGCAGCGAGTCCTGCACCCGGATCGACGCGCCGACCGAGAGGGGCGACAGGCGCAGCGACGCGGCGCGCACCGGCGCGCCGGCCAGCGCGAGGGCGGCGTTGAGGCCGACGGCCCGCAGCAGGGTGCTCTTGCCCGACATGTTCGAGCCGCTGACCAGGAGCAGGCGCAGCTCCCCGTCGAGGCGCAGGTCGTTGCGCACGCACTGCGGCTCCGGGATCAGCGGGTGCCCGAGCCCGGCGCCGTCGAACAGCGGCCCGGCCTCGACGAGCTGCGGGAACACGTCGCCCGGCCGTTCGTAGGCGTACCCGGCCAGGGCGCACAGGGCCTCGATCTCGCCGACCGCGTCGAGCCAGGTCGGCACCCTCGGTCCGACGCGCCGCCGCCACGCCTCGATCGCCAGCGCGAGCTGCGTCGACCACAGCAGCAGCAGCGCGACGGGCGCGAAGAGCTGGTTGAGCCGCGAGTCGAGGTACTCCTGCAGCCGTGCCAGCCGCCGCACCTGGGCCGAGGCCGGCAGGCCGTCGGTGGAGAGGCGCTGCCGGAGCGCCACGAGCAGCGGCGAGGAGAAGCGCTCCCGCTCGAGGCGGGCGAGCAGCGCCCCGAGCAGGGCCAGCTCGCGCCCCGGCCGCTCGGCGG
>JBGASI010000629.1:0-2660 GCA_044229815.1 Vicinamibacteria bacterium
CGCGTCCCGGGCGAGCGGCAGGGTCGCGTAGGCGAAGACGACGCCGGAGCGCGGGTCGCGACCGAAGCCGCCGGAGCCGAAGCTCCCGCCGGCCGGCGCGGCGAAGTGACGCCAGCTCCCGCCGACGCGCTCGTGCACGCCGGTGGCGCCGAGCACGCGGACGGTGCCGCCGTCGGCGCGCAGCGCGAAGACGGGCTCCGAGCCGAGGGCCGTGACGCGCGCCCAGCTGGCGCCGCCGTCCATGGAGCCGAGCAGCAGGGTCGGCGAGGACGGCGTGCCGGGGATGGGCGAGTCCGCGGCGCTCGCGGCGGCCCAGACCTGGCGCGAGTCCTCCTCGTCCACGGCGATCGCGTGGACGCTCACGCTGCGGCCGCTGCCAGGGTAGGCGGGGTCGTCCGTGAAGAGCACGCGGTCGCCGTGATCGCCGATCGCGCGCGCGACGGTGTTCTTCGCCGGGTCGGGCAGGACCATGCGCCAGGTGCGGCCGCCGTCGTCGCTGCGGTACACCGCCTCGGCACCGGCGTAGAGGACCTGCGGCCGAAGCGGGTCGAACGCGAACGCCGTCGGCACCGAGCCGAGGTTGAACAGGCGCCACGAGGCGCCGGCGTCGAGCGTGAGGTAGGCGCCCGTCATGTCGCAGCCGAGCACGACGACCTTCGGGTCGTGGGGGCTGATGGCCGGGCGGCGCATCGTCCCGCCGCCGCCGGGGCCGATCACCCGCCACGCGTCGAGGCGGGCGTTGCGCGTGGGCCCGAGCTCGGCCGCTGCGACGAGCGCTGCAAGGATCGACGTGGCCGCGATCGCGGCGGCGCTGCGGGTGGCTCTCATGGTCTCCTCCGTGCTGGCCGCCGACGCGGCCTCACACCCGGTACTCGGCGCGGCGCGCGCGGATCGCCTGCGCGATCTCCACGGACTGGCGCGACTCGCGCAGGCTGGGCGAGGGCGTGCGCCCCGCGGCCACGTCGTCGAGGAAGGTGGCCGTCTCGCGGTAGAAGCCCCCCAGCTCGTGCAGGGCGGTGCCGTCGCCCACCTCGGCGCCGTCGAGGTCGGCGACCAGCGCGCCGCTGCTGAAGTGCCACAGCCGGCCCGGCGTGTCGACGCCGCTCCACATTGGCACGTGGAGGAGCAGCGTGTGGCCGTGCGCGTGCGCGACCGCCCGCTCCACGAGGACGCCGGCCACCGGGCAGAAGGCCAGGTGTGCGGTGGCGCCGGAGGCCATCACGGCGTCCACCAGGATGTTCGCGACGCCGGGGCCGAGCGCGGGCAGCTCGTGGTAGCGGAAGCGGGCCTCGGCGTAGTCGCTGCCGGCGAGGTAGCGCACGGCGTCGAGGCCGTGGATCGCGGTCGTCGAGAAGTCCGGGTCGCGCCGCTCGACGCGCGTCATCTCGTAGTGCAGGTGCTCCAGGGGCCCGGCCTCCACGACGCACCGGCGCAGCTCGCGCACGAGCGGCGCGTAGCGCCGGTTGAACGCCACCTGGTGCGGGACGGCGCGGCCGCCGGCCTCGGCGGCCACGATCAGGCGGTCCACGTCCTGCACCGTCTCGCCCGGCGGCTTCTCGAGGAGCAGCGCCAGCCCCCGCTCGAGCACGAGCGAGCCGACGGCGACCGTGTGCTGGACCGGCACCACCACGACGACCGCGTCGGGGCGCTCCGCGTCGAGCATGGCCGCGGGCTGCGCGTAGGCACGGGCGTAGCCGAAGTCGCGGCGGAACGACTCGGCCCGCTCGGGGTCGAGGTCGCAGCAGCCGGCCAGGACGAGCCCCGGGCGCTCGCGCACGGCGCGCGCCTGCGAGGGTCCGTGCGCCACGCGCGCGTGCTCGCCGCAGCCGACCTGACACAGCCTCATCCGCGTTCCCCCGCTACGGCTTCGCCGGCGGCGGGCCCTCGACCGCGCGCGCGCCCGTCTCCACCACCTCGAAGTCCGAGCCCTTCACCCGGCGCAGCGTCTCGAGCCCCTGCAGCCGGCGATCGGGCGAGATCGACATCAGCCAGTCGCTGCCGTTGTCCGCCACCAGCATGCCGTAGGTCTTGAGCCCCTCGAGGATCGCGCGCGCGTGCTTCGGAAAGCCGGAGGTGTCGAAGCCCGCGCGCAGGCGGAAGCGCTCGCCCATCCGCGGCAGGGAGGGATCGGAACTGCGGCTCGCCCAGTGCGTGGCCGGCAGCACGTAGCCGCGGCGCGAGCGGCGCACGGTGAAGCGCATGGCGTGCTCGACCTTGCCGCGCTCGCACTCGTCGTAGCGCACGACCGCGGGGAAGATCGGCAGCCCGGCGGCGTCCGAGGAGGTCCAGCGCTCGGGCCGCAGCGCTCCCGTCTTCAGGTCGAAGGTGGCCTCGTTCGAGGCCTGCCAGCCGGCGTCGGTCTTCCGGCTCTGCCAGAACTCGTACAGCTTGCCGTTCACCGGGTCCACCACGATCACGTGACGGTCGCCCGTGCCGTTTCGCTGCAGGTCCTCGAGCGTCTGCCCCGGCTTCGGCAGCGCGCCCTTGTCCTCGTTGACGGTGAGCGGCCAGTTCTCGATCGGCGCGTTGTCCGGCACCGGGTACGGGCCGGGGTCGGACTCGGCCGGGTAGTCGAGGAGCTTCACCGGGACCCGCTTCTGGTCCGGCGGCACCAGGATGAAGCCCATGTCGAGGTTGTAGCCGAGGGGCTTGTCCGAGCC